>DAIQQD010000301.1:0-2048 GCA_036787015.1 Chloroflexota bacterium | reverse complement strand
TCTTCGGGGGTTGCCTTCATGGGACACCTCCTCGTTGTCAGGATATTGCTGGTAGCTTACTTTCATAACGAGACGGTGTCAACCGTGAACGTTGCTTGAAGAAGAAAGAGGGGGTAGAAGAAATGACGCATCCTGTCCCTCCTCCACCCCTTCAACCCCAGACGGTCACAGGTGTGTTGTGCCCACCATACAGCCAAACGAAGTGTTATTTCCGAGCAGGCGGGAATCCGTGTCGGTTCTTGGAGGGCCACGCTTCGTCGTGGCCGCGGAATCTACCTTCGCTTGCTCAGTGTTGGCCTTCAACCCCCTTTGATCCCCCACTCATGGGGGATGATAAGAAACGCAGAGGGGCTTCGCCCCTCTGCACGCCCCAATCCTCAACCACTTCCTCTTGGTTGGGGCTGGCGGGCCGATGGCCATCACGTAGATGGAACTCTTCTGTCCGCGACTTCGTCCTAAATGACAGATGCGGTTGGCACATTCAGGTCATTCCGGCAAGGCCGCTTCGTCATATAAAGGTAGGAGGGGTGCACGATCTATGAGGAACACGAGAAGTCTGACGCTGATTGCCACAGTGCTCGCCGTTGTCATGCTGTCCATCCTCGGATGCGAGTCAACACCTCACAGCACTGCGCAAGGCGTAGCCGTCGACGAATCAGTCATAGCAGACGTCTTGGGCGATTGCGACGGAGCGGCCTCATCTGACGAATTGACCCAGCTTGATTCTTTCTTCAGCCAACACAGCACCGGTTGGTTCATGGGCGTCTTCCCTTTCACATGGGAAGAGCGCGACAAGAGCGAAGTCTCCGCCGAGGCACTTGGCGAGTTGTTTGGCCGATACCGGCTCTATGGCCCACATGAGAGCGAAACCGATCTGCGGAACGCCTATCAGGGAGTGGGGATCGATACTCCCTATGTGGGAATCTATGTTATTGAAAAGGATGCAGGCTACACGATCAAGCACCTCTACAGATCAGGTGGCGACCACGTGTATGACGGTGAATGGAAGGAGATCGAGATCATCTGACAGCTAGCCGTCTCCACATGCTTCTTCATCACCTCAACTGAAGCTTGGCCTGTTGTCCCCCGGCCACTCAGCCCCAGATCCTCACGGATTACCTGTGCCACTGCGTCAAGACGCGGTGATGGTCTTCATCTGATCCCTGACCCTGATCAGGACGTCCTCGATGGCCTTCTGCCAGCGATGCGTCAGATACTTTAGGTCCAGCCGTATCTGGCTCGTTCCCACCTTCAGCCATTTCTCCACCACCGGCAGCTTGAGCTGAGCCAGGCTGTGTCCTTCGGCGAAGCGGATGACGATCTGGTCTTCCTCCTTGTTGATGGATTCCACGCCAAGCTGGCCGGCCAGGAGCTTGATGTTGAGCAGGTAGAGCAGAGTCTCCACCTGCTTGGGCAGCTTCCCGAACCGATCCACCAACTCCTCACCGATCTGCCCGGCCTCGGACTGGTCGGCGGCCTTGGCCAGGCGCTTGTAGATGTCCAGCCGGGTGGTCAGGTCGGGCACGTAGCTCTCGGGGATGTAGGCGGTGAGCGGGAGATCCAGGACGACCGATGGGACTGGAGCCTTGAACACCTCCGCCGGCTCTGCGCCGGCTTGCAGCGCCTTCATCTGCTTGATGGATTCGGAGAGCATCTGGCAGTAGAGGTCGAAGCCCACCGCGGCGATGTGGCCGCTCTGCTCCGCCCCCAGCAGGTTGCCGGCCCCCCGGATCTCCAGGTCCTTCATGGCGATGCGGAACCCCGCCCCCAGCTCGCTGGCCTCGAAGATCGTTTGAAGCCTCTTCTCGGCCGCCGGGGTCAGGAGCTTGCCCTTGCTGTACATGAAGTAGGCGTAGGCCTTGGTGCTGCTGCGGCCGATGCGGCCGCGAAGCTGGTACATCTGGGCCAGCCCCAGCTTGTCCGATTCGCTGACGATGATGGTGTTGGCGTTGGGTATGTCCAGGCCCGATTCGATGATGCTGGTGCAGACCAGAATGTCGGTCTTCCCCTGGTAGAAGTCCAGCATGACGGCTTCCAGGCGCTCCTCT
>DAIQQD010000300.1:0-2064 GCA_036787015.1 Chloroflexota bacterium | reverse complement strand
TTCAAGATAAAGGCAGAACGCAGACTGCTGCAACAGGTGATCGCACAGAACAAGGACGTGGCGGCTCAGTTCGGCACCCTGCCTCCGGTGCAGGACCACGTACAGTGTGAGGTCTACCTCGGCGGGTGGCGGGTCTATGATCCGTCCCGGGATTCGGCTTTTGAGAATGGCCTGAGGAAGCTGGGGATCCCGCTGGAGAGGATTCCGTTGTCCGATGCTCAAGGTGCAGTCCACTATGAGATCATGGCTTCAGTAGACGAGTGGGCCAGAGCCAGACAGAGTATCCGGAAGGTCCGGGATGACCGGGAACTGGTCTTTGCCCGGGTCAACGTTGAGTTGGACAAGGTGAGGCGTCTGGGACGCCGACCGTAGGTGTGGCCAAGGAATGGCGGGTCTGGAACAGAGAGGGTGTCCTGGGCGCATCGCGATTGTTCTATCCCCCAGGAGTGGGGACCAAAGGGGGTTGAGAAGAGAGTGCAGGGCAACATGACATCCTCTTTTGAAGTGGTAGAGGTGGGATAGTGGACCTCTTTGAACACCAGCGCCAACGCCTGATGAATCAGGAAGCGCCCCTGGCGGCCAGAATGCGCCCCAGGACCATGGGCGATTTCGTGGGGCAGGAGCACCTGGTGGGTGAAGGCCGCGTGCTGCGGAAGAGCATAGAGGCCGACCAGCTCTCATCCATGATCCTTTGGGGGCCGCCGGGGAGTGGCAAGACGACGCTGGCCAATGTCATCGCTACCATTACGAAGTCGCACTTCAGTCCGGTATCGGCCGTGAGCTCGGGCGTGGCGGACCTGCGCCGGGTGGTGGAGGAAGCCAAGAACAGGCGCGGCATGCAGCAACAGAGGACCGTCCTCTTCATTGATGAAATCCATCGCTTCAACAAGGCGCAGCAGGATGCCATATTGCCGTATGTGGAGGATGGCACCATCACGTTGATCGGGGCCACGACGGAGAATCCTTCCTTCGAGGTGATCGCTCCTCTGCTGTCGCGCTGTCGCGTCTTCACTCTGAATGCGTTGACGGGTGAACAGGTGAGCGTACTCGTCAAGAGGGCGCTCGATGACTCCGCGCAGGGCCTGGCCAAGCTGAATGTGGAAGTGGACGAAGATGCCCTGAAGCACCTGGTGGCGATGGCCAACGGCGACGCCCGGATTGCATTGAATGCCCTGGAGTTGGCAGCCATGACCACCAAGCCCGATACAGAAGGCAAGAGGACGATTCCACTGACGACCATTGAAGATGCCCTGCAGCACCGGGCTTTGCTCTACGACAGGGCGGGCGAAGAGCACTACAACCAGATATCCGCTCTGCACAAGTCGTTGAGAGGCTCTGACCCTGACGCGGCCTTGTACTGGCTGGGCCGGATGCTGGAGGCTGGAGAAGACCCCTTGTACATTGTGCGGCGGCTGATTCGTTTTGCTTCTGAGGATGTGGGCCTGGCCGACCCGCAGGCGCTGACGGTGGCCGTTGCCGCGCAGCAGGCGGTGCATTTCGTGGGGATGCCGGAAGGGAACCTGGCTCTGGCCGAGGCGGTGGTGTACCTGGCTACTGCACCCAAGAGCAACTCCCTGTACCAGGCGTATTCAGAGGTCCAAGCAGACGTCAGGCGGACGGGACATCAGCCGGTGCCGCTGCACCTGCGCAACCCCGAGACATCGTTGATGCGGGACGTGGGCTACGGCAAAGGATACAAGTATGCCCACAACTATGAAGGGCACTTCGTGGAGCAGCAGAACATGCCGGATGCGCTGAAGGACAGACAGTACTACCATCCTACTGACCAAGGCTATGAGAAGGACATCAAGGCCCGGATCAAGGAGTGGTGGAAAGGGAAGAAATAGCCAGGGGGAGTGACGTGATGAAACGTGTACTGATCACCGGCGGAACCGGCCTTATCGGGCGGGCGTTGAGTGCCAACATGGCAGCAGATGGTTATGAGGTGATTGTGTTGAGCCGCAATCCGGAGCGGGCCACGGGCCTGCCGCCCGGTGTTCGCGCTGAGCGGTGGGATGCGCGCACCGCTGTGGGGTGGGGTGCGCTGGCCGATGGTGCCCATGC
>DAIQQD010000104.1:0-7442 GCA_036787015.1 Chloroflexota bacterium | reverse complement strand
GACATCTCGGCCAGAGATTGGGCAGATGCCAGGACTTCCTCTACCCCGGCTGACATCTCCTCAACGGAGGCTGACACTTCCTCGGCGGAAGCGCTGTTCTCCTCTGCTACGCCGCCGAGATTCTCGATGGCACCCGACACGAGGGATGAGCTCTCTGCCATCGTCTCCGCAGCGGCGGCATTCTCGTCAATAGCCTTGCTGATCTGCTGGATCACGCTCACCATGTTCCCGCTCAAGGCGTTCAATTCCTCAGCCGCAGCCGATATCTGGTTCACCTGCTTGCCCACCACCTGGGCCCTCTCCAGGATGTCATCCAGAGCCTTTCCGGCCTCGGCCGCCAAGCCGTAACCGGCCTCGACTTCCTTGCCGCCCCGCCCCATGGCTTTTGTCGCCTCCGACACCCCGTTCTGTATGCTGCTGATCAGTGCAGCTATCTCCTTGGTGGCTATCGACGCCCTCTCTGCCAGCTTCCTGACCTCGTCGGCCACGACGGCAAACCCCCTCCCCTGGTCTCCGGCCCTGGCCGCTTCTATGGCGGCATTGAGCGCCAGAAGGTTGGTCTGGGCCGCGATATCGTCAATAGTGGCCACAATGCTGCCGATCTCCTTGGACCGTTCTCCAAGGTCGGCCACCCGCAGTGACACCAGGTCTATGGCTTCCTTGATCTTCTGCATCCCTTCAACGGTCTCATACGTAGTCCGGGCGCCCATTTCTGCGGACTTGGCGGTGCTCTTCCATGCCTCGGTCCCGGCCTGGGCATTCTGCAGTACCTGGGCGACGGACACGGACACCTGCTTGACCATCCGGTCTGCTTCCTCTGCGCTGGCGGCCTGTTCCTGAGACCCACTTGCCATCTGTTCAATGGCTCTCGAAAGCTTCTGTTCGTTTACCACGATATCCTGCAGACTCGCCGACTGCTCGGTGGTGCCCTTGGCCACCTGTTGAATGGCGTTGGTTATCTGCTGAGTAACCCGGGCCGTCTGTTCAGACGCCCTGCTGAGATGCTCACTGGCCTCGGCTACACTACTGGCCGCGGTTTTCACTCCGCCAATCAACTGGCGCTGCCTGGAGACCATCTGGGAGAAAGCATTGGAAAGGGTGTCCTTCTCAGCCCTCGGTTTGATCTGCACGCTGAGATCGCCGTCGGCTATCTTCGTGGTTATGCCGGCCATCTCCTTCATGTAGTCGACCACCTTGGCATAAGCCGCGGCCATGTCGCCGATCTCGTCGTTGGATTTCACATTGATCTCCTGGTCCACGTCGCCCATGGCCAGTGCCTCGGAGATCCTCACAAGCGATGACAGGGGTTTGAGAACGGCCGTTCGGATAACAAGCCAGAACAAGATGAGAGCCACGACGCCGGTCAAACCAGCTAGCCATCCCAGGTTCGCCGTCTGAGATGCAGATATGCCAGTCAGACCTTCAATGGAGGTTCCGGTGCTGACTGCCCACCCCCAAGGCTGAAAGGACTTCACATAGGAGGCCGTGGCACGCGACCCACCGCCGGGCTGCCAGGAGTATCTGTAGAGTCCCTCTCCCTCACTTCTGGAGATACTGACCATGTCTGAGAAGATGGCCCGCCCTTTGACATCCGTGACATCGCTGACATTCGTGTTCACCCGATCTGGTATGGAGGCGCTGGCCAAGAGAACCGGCTGATAGTCATGGACCCAGATATCGCCTTGCTGACCTGATCCCGAGGCGACGCTGGTTATCTCATCGAGAGCCCGCGCTTGAGCCTCATTTCTGGTGGCCAAGCCGGATGTCTCGAGCTGGTAGTTGTACTGCAATATACCCCAGGCAACTTCCGTCTGCTGTATAACCGCGGCCTCTTTGTCATGCAGAGCGCTCCTCTGCATTTGGGGAAGCGCAAAGACTATGACGTAGATGATGAATATGTTGAGCGCCATGTCCGCGACCAGGACCAACTTCAGCGTCAGGCCCAATCTGATCCTTCTGCCTGCTATGATTGGCATCTGCATTTTTCTTCCTCGCTCAACTCCCGTTTGCAGACTCATTGACCGTAGCTGCCGGTCTCACCCATGTACGTCTGTGTCTCTCCCGGTCGAGGTTGCCTGGGCAAGAGCTCACTAGTCCGCGGATTTGATCCGCCGTTTTCCGGCATCGTATTCCTTCAGGACCTCTCTGGCCGTCTCGCAGTCCTGGCATTGGCAATGCTTGTGCGTCCGATATACCGCCAGCGCTTTCAGTTGCTCGTGGGTCATCGCCTTGCCTCACTTCTTGTCCCCTTGACATCCCGTTCAGGCCGGTTCTGCTCTGAGTTCCTGACTGACGATCGCGGAATCGACAGCGTACGTAGCCCGTAGTCCTCTCATGTGTGTTCGCTGCTGAGTCCCTTCTTCGTCAATCTGCAAAATCGGGCGGTGCATTACATATCCGTTACGTGGTTACTAAGCAGATTCTAGACAGGGGAGTTCTCAGCCCAGTCTCATCCAGGCCCCCTCCGGTCACACGCTTCTCTCAATCAGGAATGGATTTGTTACATTGGGTACTCGATGCAACCGCGAAGCGCAAAGGCCGGATCGGCGGGCCTCATTCGGGTTCAGGCAAAGGCAGGTTGGACATGATGGGCCGGGAGCGGAGCACAAGGGCGTCTTTGCAGGCAGTGACCAAGAGATAGCAGGCCGCTCCTAAGGGAGGGTCACGCGATGGTGCGCAGGGTGGACGGTCAAACCAAGCTGCGGAGAAAGAACGCCGTTGGACAAGCGGACGACAAGTGGAAGACTGACGAGTGAAGCCTCGCGTTCCATGGTAGTCGGATCTGAAGTCGGCACCTCAATGGCCCGCTTTCCTGGCCGCGATGCTCAGGTACAGCGCTGCTGTGCTGCGGGGAGGCAGCGCTTCCTCCTCCTTCTTTTCGAGCTGTATGGCTTGCACGGTGCAACTCACCACGCAGTTGCCGCAACCGATACAGCGGTCAGGATCAACTCTGGCTGTGCCGTCGACAACGGCGATGGCCGCCAACTGGCACCGGTCGGCGCACGCCTCGCAGGCGTTGCAGCGTTCCCGGTCCACTGCAGCACGGTGGTTGCTGGCGTAGAACTCCGCCGGACGCGGGAGTTTCTTCAGCGTAGTCAGGATGCCGCAGCAGTCTCCGCAGCAGCAACAGATGTAATGCGGCCGCTCTACGTTCTCCGGTTGGAGCACCAGTCCGGCCTCCTCCGCTTTCGACAGTATGTCGAGGGCCTCGCTCTTGGATATGCGGCGGGCGAGTCCCAGATCGAGATGCTGCTGAGCCATGGCGCCGAATATGAGACAGGTTTCTCTCAGCCCGGTGTGATGGCAGCTCAGTCCGGCCACGTCTCTAGCCTGCCGGCAAACGCAGTTGGCCACCGCCATCTGGCCCTCAACGCTCTGGACGATTTGCCTGATGTCGTCGTAACTGCTCACGTAGCGTTCATGCGGAACGCTTCTCCGCACCGGAATCGTGCGCAACTGGGGAGTCCTGGTTCTGAACAACTCCTGGGCAAAGGCTTCGTCCAGATATTGCTGCACGTCCAGGGCAAACTCCTTTGTCAGCCGTTCCACCTGCAGTTCAAACATGCCCACTATCAGCATGGCGTTACTGTAGGATGTCTCTCCGCGGTCGCTTCTCATGAGGACGGTCCCCTTGCGGAACATCCTGTCGAGCGCTGCTTCCATCTCGTTCATGGATACGCCGGTCTCGCTCTGTGCGCGCGCATGGATGCGGCTCAATGGCTCTGGGATGAGGGAGAGATGTTTGGCCAGTGCTGCCTCTTCCGGAGTGAAGAGATGCTTCAGTATCCGGATTTCGACGCCTGATTCGGTCGGCGGGAAGCCCACCGGCAAACCGTCCAGATGCCTCTGCAGTTCCCTATAGATGTCGTCAGCCGTCATGCTTGTTCTCCATTCATGATACAACATTCCGACTTAGTCACCTCAGGACTTCTGCCGTGGCTGACCTCGACCCTTTGGTTCCCACTCCTCCGCAGAGGTTCTTTCTGACGCACTCCCCCGGCTGTAGTGTCTGACAGTGCGCCACCGAATCCATTGTCGATCTCGACTGTCTCAATCCCAAGCATAAGACTGCCCGGGATGGATGTGACTGATATGTTATGTTTTGGATGACAATGTCAGGTCGCCACCTTCCCCGATGGCCTTTGCCGAGAGAATAGAGTCCACGACGACTCTTGACAGAACGCAAACAGTGTGCTATTTATCAGATCGGTGTTATATTTCTGTTACACTGGACATTTCGCACACTGGGCTAGTTCGTCCTTTCGCGCGCCTACAATCCTGCCTGTCTAGCTCCGGCCGACGCCGGTCAGCGCCGGAGCTTCGTCTTCCATAACTGAATACGTGATCTAGAACCATCGGGTTGTGCGGGGGGCATAGAATGATGGAGGGGTTCGCTTTTCAGGCGGATAAGGCGCTTCTAGACACCGTATTTGACGGCGTTGTCGTCATTGAACTCAAGCACCTCAGGATATCCCTGGCCAACAAGGCTGCCGCCGGCATCCTGGGTTACGACGATCCAGAGGAGTTGGTGGGGGTCGATCCGTTCAAGCATGTCTCTCCCGAAGACCTCGAGCGGATGAGCACTGCACTGGCTGGTCTCGTGTCTGGCAGTTGTCTGCAGGCGGGGGCGGAGACAAGGGTGCTGGACAAGAGGGGCAAGGAGGTCTGGATCATGGCCCGTGGCGTCAAGCTGGCGTCCAACGGCAATTCCGTTCTCCTCGCCTCATTCAGAGACGTCACTGTCCAGAAGCTGGCAGAGATGGCACTCCGCGAGGCCGAGGAGAGGCAGATTCAGCTACTGAACTCCTCCAACGAACTGATACTCATATCTCAGGACTGGAAGATCGTGTTCGCCAATCGCCGCCTACTGGAGGCGACGGGGTTGTCGGAGGGAGCGCTGGTCGGGATGTCCATCCTTGACCTCACTCACTCTGACGACCGAAAGGCCGTGGGACGACGTTACCAGCAAATGCTGGATGGCAAGTACCTTCCCTCGGACAGAGCCTTCAAAGGCATCGGCAAGGATGGCAAGACGTCGTGGGGCATGATGCGACACGTTCCGCTCACGTGGCAGGGCAAGCCTGCCTTGATGACCATAGTACAGGACATCACTCAACAGAAGTTGGCCGAGGAAGCCCTTCAAGAGAGCGAGAGACGATACCGGCTGGTCACGGAGAATGCATCAGACGTCATCTGGACCACCGATGTGGACCTCAATATCACCTACATGACTCCATCAGCCGCGGGTCTGCTACGCTGCAGCATGGAGGAGGCCATGACCCTGACCCTCCGGGACATGCTGACCCCGGAGTCTCTTGATCTGGGGATGAAGGCTTTCAAGGAGCAGTTGGCCCTGGAAACCAGAGGGAGTACCAGTCCACAGCGGGAGTGGAGTCTGGATCTCCAGTTGCAGCGAAAAGATGGCTCAACCGTCTGGGTTGAGGAGAAGGTGAATTTCCTCCGCGATGCTGGCCGTCGCATCACAGGCTTGATGGGCATTACGAGAGACATCTCGGAGCGCAAGCAGGCGGAGAGGGTGCTGCGCGAGAGCGAGGAGAGATTCCGACAGATCACAGAGAACATGCTGGATGCAGTCGCTCTACTCGATAGCACTGGAGTTATCAAATATGTGAGCCCCTCTCATGAGAGACTCTTGGGATACAAATCAGAAGACATGGTGGGCAGGCTGGTCTTCGATTTCATTCCACCGGAGGATGTGGAGCACGTGGTAGCTTCCCTGGATGGGATACTGGAAAAGGGAGAAATCATTTATCGATTCCGCTTCCGTCATTCCGATGGGCACTATGTGTGGGGTGAGGCTTCAGCAAAAGCCCTACGTGACGATATTGGAAACGTTTCAGGCTATGTGATCGGAAGCCGTGACATCACCGAACGCAAGCGGACGGAGGAAGCTCTTCTTCGCATTGGGAAAGCGATAGAGAGCTCAAGTGATGCCATAGGGATGTCTGACGCGCAAGGACACCACTTCTATCACAACAAGGCTTTCACTGATCTGTTTGAGTACACTGCGGAGGAGCTCGAGGCGATGGGTGGGGGACCTGCCGCCTATGTGGACCAGAATGTGGCCCGCCAGGTGTTCAGCGCCATCATGAGCGGCGGGTCATGGAGTGGTGAGGTGGAGATGGTGTCCAAGAGCGGGCGGCGTTTCCCCGTGTTGCTGCGTGCTGATGCCATAAAGGATGAGTCTGGGATGGTGGTTGGACTGGTGGGGGTCCATTCCGACATCACTGAGCTCAAGAGGGCCCAGGAGTCCCTGACAACCAGCGAAGCCAATTACAGGAACCTGTTCGGTCACGCACTCATGGGCCTGGAGGTTATTGACGCAGAGACGGTAAAGGTAGTACTGGCAAATGACTCCATGGCCAAGATATTCGGGTTCGAGTCTCCGGAAGCCATGGTGGGCATTGAACCGCTGGCCCATGTTCTACCGGAAGACCTGGATTTGGTAATCGCCGAGTTGACCAAGCTTCTGGCTGATCCCACCATGCGCGCCGAGATGTCGTTCAGGTGCATGACAAAGGACAACCGGATCATTTGGGTCAATGCCATGGCCAGTTACTTTGAGCATGTGTTAAGGCCCTCAATACTGCTTTCACTGGAGGACGTGACCGCGGCCAAAGAGGCGGGACTGAAGATGACGGAGTCGGAGGAGAAGAACCGTCTCCTGGTCGACAACGCCGCCGAGGGCATTATCGTGGTCCAGGATGGAGTCCTGAAGTTCGCCAACCCCAAGTGCACTGAGATCAGCGGGTACTCCAATCAAGAACTAGTCTCCCGGTCTTTCCTGGAGTTGGTACACCCCGATGATCGACAGGCGATAGCTGAGAACTATGTCAAGAGATTGGCCGGAGAGGACGTCCCCAATAACTACCGGTTCAGAGTCGTGGACAAGACTGGCAGTATCAAGTGGCTGCAGATAAACACAGTCCAGCTCACTTGGGAAGGTGGGCCGGCCGTGCTCTCCATGTTGAACGATATCACCGAACGAAGGGAGGCACAGGAGGCTCTCCGAGAGAGCGAAAGCCGTTACCGCCTGCTCGCGGAGAACGTGTCCGACGTCATCTGGTCCTTGAACATGAGGTCCAAGCGGGCGTTCTTCAGTCCGTCTGTCACGCGTCTCATGGGGTATACCTTGCAAGAGGCGCAGGCTATGAAGATGAAGGAGGTGGTATCACCAACGTCATACCCCAAAGCCCTGATGGCCTTCTCGGAGTTATTGGGCAAACAGGGCAATGGATCAGATGGCAGGTCCTCGTCGACGCAGGTTGAGGTCGAGTTGATGAGAAAGGATGGCTCCTTCGTTTGGGTTGACGTATCGGTCACCATGCTCCGTGATGCGGAAGGACAACCGGCTGAAGTCTTTGGAGTCATACGTGACATCACCCAGCGGAAGAAGGTCGAAGAGGATCTCAGGACGAGCG
>DAIQQD010000103.1:2575-7486 GCA_036787015.1 Chloroflexota bacterium | reverse complement strand
GTCTCCTGTGCCCTTGAGGGAATCTTGACAACCAAGACAGTTGCTACATTCTGGAACTCTTTGGAATCCCCCTTTCACAAAGGGGGAACCGGCAGCAAGAGAAGTGCAGGAGATGCTCTCCTGCCGGGGTCTGGGGTGTCCCCAGATCCGGTTGCTCCCCCGAGCGAGGGCCGGGTAGTCGAGAACAGCCCTGAAGCCAGGCCCGGTTCCATAGGATCGAGTGTCCTTGTGCTATAATTCCCTCAGACCGCAAGGCACGGGGAGTGAGAAATGGCCAAAGACGATGCCGCCAAGCTGAAGATACTGCTCAGCCACTGGGTAGACCACAATGAAGAACACGCCGAAGAATTCACCGAGTGGGCACTCAAGGCCAAAGCCAACGGCAAGGCCCAGGTGCATGACCACATGATAAAGGCCGTACAGCAGATGAAGGGGGCCAACAAGTCCCTGCTGGCCGCACTGGAAGGCCTCAAGGAGGGCTAGATGTGTCTGGGAAAAGCATACATTGAGGCCGACAACAAACGCGAACTGGTCATGGATTCCATCGCCTCGATCGAGATTGATGACACAAGGCTGAAGCTCTCGACGATCTTCGGAGATCACAAGGAGCTTGATGCCCGGATCAAGGAGATTGACTTCGAGGGCTCCCGAATCATCCTCACCAAGGTCCCCACAGGAAAGAAATGAGCTGCTCCGAGGATCTGAAGAAGAAGGGATACCGGCTCACTCCGCAGCGTCTCATGGTGATCGAGGCACTGCACGAGGCGGAAGGGCACATCTCCGCTCCGGATATCTGCCATCGCGTTCAGGCCAAGTACCCCTGGGTCAACAAGTCCACCATCTACCGGACACTTGAACTGCTGAAGGAACTCGACCTGGTGACCGAGACCGAGTTGGGTGGGGACAAGCTCTACTACCACCAGGCCGAGAAGGGGCACCACCACCACCTGATATGTCAGAAGTGCGGAAAGATTGTAGACATCGACGAGGACGTCTTCGCCTCATTGGAAAGCACGCTTCGCAAGAAGTACAGCTTCAGCGCCGATCTGAAGCACCTGGCCATCCACGGCCACTGCCTCAAATGCCAGGCTTGACCCCTCTTTTTTTGTCTGCTATAATGCAACTAGTTGCAACTACGTCTCGATGCAACTAATGAGACATCGAACAACGAACGAGGGGGAAAGATGCACATACCGGACGGGTACCTCAGCCCAGCCACAGCGGGGATAATGTACGGCGCCGCCGCTCCCTTCTGGTATGTGGCCAGCATGCGGGTGCGTCAAGTCCTTACGGGCCGCACTGTCCCAGTCCTGGCTCTGTTCGCCGCCTTTTCTTTCGTGGTGATGATGTTCAACATTCCTCTGCCGGGGGGCACCACCGGCCACGCGGTGGGAGGCACACTCCTGGCCATCACCCTGGGACCCTGGGCAGCAGTGATCGGCGTCTCAGTTGTTCTGGGAATTCAGGCGTTGTTCTTCGGCGATGGCGGATTGATGGCCTTCGGGGCCAACTGCTTCAACATGGCCATAGTCCTGCCGCTGGTGGGATACTTCGTGTACAAGGTACTCTCAGCCAACTCGGAGGCTACTTCAACCCGCCGTCTGGTGGCGGCAGTTTTGGCAAGCTACATCGCCCTCGCCGCGGCGGCCCTGTTTGCCGCCATCGAATTCGGCCTCCAGCCGCACTTCTTTCACGCCGCCGACGGCACGCCCCTGTACTGTCCCTACGACCTGAGCGAGGCGCTGCCCGCCATGATGATAGGACACCTTCTTGTCGCCTGCCCCATTGAGGCCCTGGCCACAGGTCTAGTGTTCGCCTTTCTGCAGCGGACGCATTCCAGCCTAATCAAGGCGGATGTGCCAGCAAAGAAAGAGGGAAAGGTCTGGCTTCTGTGGGGAGCCCTTGGGCTGGTAGCTCTAGCCACCCCGATTGGCCTCCTGGCATCGGGGACAGCCTGGGGTGAGTGGGGGGTAGACGAACTCGGTGAGTTGGGGCTGGGCTTCATACCCAGTGGACTGGAGAGGTTTGCCGAATGGTGGCCGGCCCCGCTGCCGGACTACAGCTTCGCCAGGATGGGAGCTGTCATCGGCTACATCCTATCCGCATTCGTAGGTATTGCTCTGGTTGCCATATTGCTCTGGTTGTTTGGCCGCTTGCTCATCCGCAAGGGCAGAGACTTGCCAACAGAACAATCGCCATCTGGAAGGGACGCCCCGGTGTGAGGAGCGACGATTTCCTATCCAGGAACATCTCCAGCCTCACCCATGCCCTGGAATCGGTAATCTCGGCCGAGGACCTATGCCACGCGCCAGGATTGCTGCAAGGACTTGATGCCCGCGTCAAGGTGGCGACCGTTGTGCTCTTCATTGTTGTAGTGGGTCTGGTTCACAGTCTGCCGATGCTTGCCGGCATATTGGTGCTCATCTTGTGCTTTGGCCTGCTATCCAAGATACCGCTCGGGCTCTTCCTCAAGCGTATCCTGGTATTCATCCCCATCTTCACCGCCGTGATTGCCATCCCGGCCCTCTTCATCACTCCAGGAGACCCTCTGGCGACCGTGGGAAGCAGGGTCATCATCACCGAGCAGGGCGCCCGCACGGCGGGACTCCTGGTCCTCAGGGTGACAGACTCCCTGTCCTTCGGCATACTCCTGGTTCTCACGACCCGCTGGACGAGCATCCTGGCAGCGCTGCGCTGGTTTCACGTGCCCTCGGTTTTCGTGACCGTACTAGGCATGACCTACCGCTACATCTTCCTCCTGCTGCACACGGCCAACTCGATGTTCCTGGCCAGGCGCAGCCGGAGCCTGGGCACCTTCTCCGCAAGGGAAAACCGCCGTTGGCTCGGGCAAGCCCTGGGCACCACCATGGCCAAGGCGCATCAACTGAGCGAAGATGTATACCTCGCCATGCTCTCTCGAGGATACCGGGACGAGGGCCTGGCGCTCAATGATCTGGCACTGAGGCGTCGGGACTTTCTGTGGGCCGCTTTCGCTCTGGCCACAGCGTCGATGCTACTGTGGAGCAACTGGCTATGACGACAACGAACCATGTATTTGAGGCCAGATCCCTGGACTATGAGTATCCCGGCCAGATTCCGGCTTTGCGGCAGGTAAGCCTGACCATCGGCCCAGGAGAACTGGTGGCCCTTCTGGGGGCTAACGGCTCGGGCAAGAGCACCTTGCTCAAACTCCTGGATGGGCTCATCTTCCCTTCGGGCGGAGAGTTGCTGGCCTTCGGACAGCCACTATCTGAGAAGGCTCTGAGAGACGGGCCTTTTGTCCGCGAATTCCGCCGCAAAGTGGGTCTGGTGTTTCAGGACCCGGATGTGCAGCTCTTCTCCTCCACCGTCTGGGATGAGGTCATCTTCGGTCCCCTCCAGTTGGGGCTTTCCAAGGATGAAGTCGTGTCGAGAGGGTCAGAGGCCTTGAAGCTGCTGAACATCACTCATCTCCGCGAGCGGCCCCCTTACCGCCTGTCCGGCGGCGAGAAGAAGAAGGTGGCCCTGGCTTCCGTGCTCTCTCTGCGTCCTCAGGTCCTTCTCCTGGACGAGCCCACCACCGGGCTCGACCCATGGAGCCAAGGCAACCTCATCGACTTCCTGATCGGCTGGGCGGATGGAGGGAAGAGCCTGGTCTTCAGCACCCAGGACCTGGATACAGCAGAGGAGTTGGCGACCCGTGTCATCGTCCTGGGGACGGATCACGGCGTGATAGCCGATGGGAAGCCGGAGGAGTTCTTCTCTGATCCCGATTTCCTGCTGAAGACCAATCTCGTCCACGAGCACTCCCACCGGCATAAGGAACTGGTCCACCGTCACCAGCACATCCATGACCACAGGCATCAGTGATCCACGCTGGAGCATGGCGTGTCTTGGACATGTAGCGATGGAGTGGATAGTCGCCAGGTACCAGCAGGCAGGCTCAGTGAGGCTAGGTTTCCAGTTCGAGGCTGATGTCCAGGGACTTCACCGAGTGAGTCAGGGCCCCCACAGAGATCAAGTCAACCCCTGTTTCGGCCACGCTCCGCACGTTGTCTAGAGTCACGCCTCCCGAAGCCTCGACCAGAACCCGACCGCCTATTGACTTCACAGCGCGGCGCATCTCCTCCACGCTCATGTTGTCCAGCATGATGATGTCCGCCCCGGCCTCGATGGCTTCTCCAGCCTCTTCGACTGTGGTCACCTCTACTTCGATCTTGAGCGTATGGGGCGCGTTCTTCCTAGCCAGATCGATGGCCGCCTTTAGATCCAGGCCTCGTGCCCGCAGCGCCGCCAGGTGGTTGTCTTTGATAAGGATGCCATCACCAAGATGCACCCGGTGATTCTGGCCGCCGCCGGCCCGGACAGCGTACTTCTCCAGGAACCTGAGCCCGGGCGTGGTCTTGCGCGTATCCACAATGCGGGCCTTGGTGCCCCGGACCGCCTCCACATAGCGGCTGGTCTCCGTCGCTATGCCGCTCAGTCTCTGCAGAAAATTGAGGGCCACCCGCTCTCCCCGCAGGATGCTGTCCACCTTCCCCTCGACAGTGGCGATCCCGATCCCGCGCTGCAGCTTGTCGCCGTCGTGAAGGAGCGCCCGGAACTTGAGAGAGGAATCAACCCTGGCAAAGACGAGGTGCGCCACTTCGATTCCCGCCAGGACGCCGGGGGACTTGGCGATGAATGAGGCTTTGCCCTCGGCCTCGGGCGGTATCAGCGCCTGCGTGGTGACATCGCCCCACGCCCAGTCTTCCGCCAGGGCGTGGTCGACCAATTCCTCGGCCTTCCGCTTCCAGCCTATCTCCAACCCTCAGCACCTCTTGAGTACAACGTGCTTCACCCAGTCCGCCGACGTCTCGGGGTAGTCAGTCCGGAAGTGAGCGCCGCGGCTCTCCCTTCGGATCAGGGCCGCCTCGGCCACCAGCCTGCCGG
>DAIQQD010000103.1:0-2475 GCA_036787015.1 Chloroflexota bacterium | reverse complement strand
TGAGCGCCGCGGCTCTCCCTTCGGATCAGGGCCGCCTCGGCCACCAGCCTGCCGGTGAGCACCAGGTTGTTCAGTTCGTACGAGCTGCGGTCAGAAGGTCTCTCCAGGCATTTCTCCCAGGCGGAGATGGTGTTCGCCGCCTTGTCCAGGGTGTCTCCAGCACGGATGATGCCGACGCTTTCCCACATCAGCGCCTGCAGCGCCGTGGAGCTGGCCAAAGGCACTTCCGAGCCGCCCCGCCCGGGCACGCAGCACTGGCTCAACTCGCCGAGCCCCGGTCCATCTTCACCCATCTTGTCTATGTCTTTTTCCACAGCCCTCTTGCTGAAGACCAGCACCTCCAGCAGCGAGTTGCTGGCCAGCCGGTTCGCGCCATGGAGCCCAGTGCAACCCGTTTCGCCCACGGCAAAGAGGCCCTTGATGCTTGTCTCTCCCCACGAATCGGTCTTGACGCCGCCCATCATGTAGTGCGCCGCCGGCGCCACCGGGATCAGGCCCTTGGTGATATCCAGACCATGATCAGAGCAGAAGCGGTAGATATGCGGGAACCGCGTCGTGATCACACGCGGGGCCAGGTGCGTTATGTCAAGAAAGACCCGGTCGCTGTGGGTCTTCTGCATCTCATAGAGTATGCTGCGCGTCACGACGTCCCGGGGCGCCAGTTCCTTCTCGGGAGAGTAGTCGGGCATGAACCGATGGCCTTCAACGTTGCGCAGCAGGCCACCCTCTCCCCGGACCGCCTCGGAAATCAGAAACGGGGGCACGCCGGGCAGGCGTATGGCCGTGGGATGGAACTGGAAGAACTCCATGTCCATGATCTCGGCCCCAGCCTGATAGGCCAGGGATATGCCGTCGCCAGTGGCTACCTCTGAGTTGGTGGTGTACTTGAACAGGCGCCCGGCGCCTCCGGTCGCCAGCACCAGGTGTTTGCAGCCGAACTGCTCCATCGAGCCGGTGCGTGTCTCGAGGGCTTCCACGCCTCTGGCTATGCCGTCCTCGACCAGGATTTCCGTGGCCAGGAAGTGCTCCAGCACCTCGATCTTTGACTGCCTCACGTTCCGGCCCAGCGTGACCTCGATGTGCTCGCCGGTGGCATCTCCGCCGGCATGCAGGATACGGGGCA
The DNA here is from genome assembly GCA_036787015.1 of Chloroflexota bacterium. Classification (GTDB taxonomy): domain Bacteria; phylum Chloroflexota; class Dehalococcoidia; order UBA2247; family RBG-13-53-26; genus JAFGCL01. The sequence goes on along the minus strand of DAIQQD010000103.1, from coordinate 1,352 downwards.
TGGCATGGGCCGCCTCTTTGGCCAGGGCTACCTCGCCGTCCACCGTATCAAAGGGCACGCCCATTTCGATGAGGTCGGCGATGCGGTCAGCCGCTTCGGTCACCAGTATGCGCACGGCGTCCCGGTTCGACAGGCCGGCTCCGGCCACCACCGTGTCCCAGAAATGCAGGTCCGGCGTATCGCCCTCACCTATGGCGGCAGCAATGCCGCCTTGAGCGTGCTTGGTGTTGCAGTCATCGATGCCGCCCTTGGTTAGGATGAGGACACTGCCGCGCCGCTGGGCCAGCAGGGCCGTGTAGAGCCCGGCAATGCCACTGCCGATGATCACATAGTCGTAGGTACGCATCAGTGACAGAAGCTCCTTCGAGGCTTGGCGATGGCTAAGAGCGTATCACAACGCTGGGGTAGTGGCAATGCGAGGGAGGCGATCTAAGGAAGTCCGGCTGTGGTTCAGCCGTAGGGTGGGTTAAGCGTAGCGAACCCACCGGCACATAGCCAAGTTGCGGTCTCACCCATTCAAGGTTCAACCCCTTCCAGCCTGATACCTCGCCCAGCCCGCAGGCTCTGTCGAGACCGTTCGACGCGCTGTAGAAAGCGCGGGTCATGCTCCAGCCGATAGTCGAACCACTCGTCTTCCGAGGCGAAGCCGATCAGAATTCCTGCCGGTTTGCCATGCCTGGTAATGAGGACTTCTTCCTTTTCGGCCAGACGCAGGTACCTGGACAGATCATCCTTGACTTCATTCAGAGCCACGGACTTCATACTACTCTCCTGCTTTTTCGAGCCACTCATCAGCTTCCTCCTTGGATACTATCGCCAAAACCTCGACCGCGGTCTCAGCCACGTCATAGAACACCCGCACATCTCCCACTCGCAACCGGTACTGTGGGCGCGACACACCCCGCAGTCGCTTGATCCGGCTCTTGCTGGTCTTGTTTGGCTGGTACCGCAGGTGTTGTTCAATCCCATCTCTAACAGCAGCCCGAACGTTGGCCTTCAAAGCGCGCAGATCACCAACGGCTTCAGGGGACAGGATGATCTCGTATTCCATCTGGCTACATTGTAGCCATAAAATGGTGGCGATGCAATCCCTTTAGCGAGAGCGAGATCACGTCCCATCTTGGGGCAGACGCCATTGTAGATCGGAGGACACTAGCGCCCCCTATGGGGCCGTGGGGCCAAACCCACAGGTGAGTGATTTGAAAGTACCGCAGGGTGGGCAGAGCGCAGCGAAGCCCACCAGCACATGTTCATACGAATACTGTGGGTTGACCGATCGATCAATCCACCCTACACGTCTTGTCCGTTGGCCTCATCAGATTCGGTTACTCCAAAGGCATTTCGTCCTGAAT
>DAIQQD010000102.1:2708-7497 GCA_036787015.1 Chloroflexota bacterium | reverse complement strand
AGAAGTGGATATGTCTATAATCTTAATGCTTGGGGACATGAGGATCATAGCCGGGGAGGGGAAGGGGAGGCGACTGCGGTCGCCCAAGACATCAGTAAGGCCAACGACGGCGCTGGTTCGCGGAGCAATATTCTCCATCCTCTACCCCATGTTGGACCAGGAATGGCAGGCACTCGACCTTTATGCCGGCACTGGCGCGCTGGGGATCGAAGCGCTCAGCCGGGGTGCCACGTGGGTAGACTTCGTGGAACATAATCGCAAGTGCTGCGATGCTATCACCAGGAATCTGGATGCCACGGGTTTTTCCGCGCAGTCGCGTGTGTACTGCATCAGCGTGGACAGGGCATTGACCATGCTTGATCGAGTCTACGATGTGGTGCTCCTGGATCCTCCCTATGACGATCCGTCACTTGCAAGCACACTTGATGCGCTGTTCGGTTCCCGGCTTGTCAGTCCAAAGTCGACTGTTGTCGTCCAGTGCTCGACGCGCCAACGGCTTCCTGCGGACTTCCATGAGTTCCACCTAATCAAGAATCGACACTATGGTGACACCAGCGTCTCATTCTATCGACAGGAGGTCTGCAGTTGAGGATAGCACTTTACCCGGGTAGTTTTGATCCTGTGACAAAGGGACATGTTGATGTGGCCACCAGGGCGGCGGCTATGTTTGACCGGCTGATCGTCGGCGTCTTCGATGCGCCCCCCAAGAACCTCTTGTTTTCCACTGAGGAGAGGGTGGAGCTCATGAAGAAGGCCTTGGTCAAGGTGCCCAACGTGACCGTGGAATCGTATAACTGCTTGACCATTGAGTTTGCCAAGCAGATCAAAGCGAGCTCAATAGTGCGAGGGCTGCGGATGGGATCGGACTTTGAGCGTGAGTTCGACATGGCTTTGATGAACCGGAAGCTGGCCCCTAAAATAGATACCATATGCCTCATGTCCAGTGCTGAGTTCCAGTTCATCAGCTCCAGCCTGCTGAAGGAAGCTGCCCAGGGTGGGGGAGACATCCGGGTTTTCGTGCCTGAGAGCTCTGCTGTGGCGCTGATGAAGAAGCTTTATCGTTTGTCGGACGGGCCGGCGAAGGTCTCACCCAAGCGCAGAAGAAGATAAAAGGAGGTTTTCTGATGGCGTACAAGATTACCGAGGAGTGCATTAGCTGCGGCGCGTGCGAGGTGGACTGCAAGAATGGGGCGATTAAGGCCGGGGACACGATCTATGTGATTGACCCCGTGAAGTGCACCGAGTGCGTTGGCTGGTATGCCAGCCAGAAGTGCGTTGAGCAGTGCCCGGTGGACTGTTGCGTGCCTGATCCGGCGCACAAGGAGAGCAAGGAAGAGCTGTTGGAGAAGTGGAAGAAGCAGAATCCGGGCAAGACTCCGCTGGCTACTTAGAGATTCAGCGTTTGCCCAGACAAAGCGGTGCTGCATAACTCGAAATCCCCCTGACCAAGGGGGATTTCTCTTTGCCCGCCCAATGCTTCTGGTCAGTCTGCTGCCGTTTGGACTCCAAGAACGGTACAGACACAGCCTTGAAAGGCCAACCACTCGCGGCCCCCTAGGTGGCGTATGGTCCGAGAAGCCATACAACGACGTAGAGGAGGATGATGGCCACCATTGGGGAGAGGTCGATCATCTCCAGCCGGGGCAATACCCGCCGGAGGGGGGCAAGCATGGGTTCGGTGATGGTATGCACAATGTTCACCAGGATGTTTTTGGGGTCAACGGTGAACCAGGACATCAGAGAACGGATTATGATGGCCACGATGAGCACATAGCACAGTATGACAACGGCCCTGACGAAATACTCCACAGGCTAGTCGCCTCTCAGGGCCTTGGCCTTCTCGTACCCGGCAATGATGGCCCGGCCCAGCAGCGCCCGCAGCCGGCCTTCCTCCAACTCGTGCAAACCTTCGGCCGTTGTTCCGCCGGGAGAAGTGACCATGTTGCGCAGCTCGGCCGGATGCTTGCCTGACTTCTGCGCCAGGTGCACAGAACCGGAGATCGTTTCGACCACCAACTCCAGCGCCATGTCGCGAGGCAGGCCGATGCGCACGGCGGCATCAACGAACGATTCGATAATCAGGAATACGTACCCGGGGCCACTGCCGCTGACAGCAGTGGCCATGTCGATGAACTTCTCGTCCGCCACGAAAATCTGCTTTCCCATGGCGCCCAGTATGGTTCGTGCCCTTTCCTTGTCCTGATCCGTGGCTTCGCTGGTGGCTGTCCAGACGGTCATGCCCTCCCCGATCTGGGCGGGTGTGTTGGGCATGGCCCGGATCACGGGTTTGCGGTCCAGGCCGAGGCAGAGCTTGGACAGCGTGATGCCGGCGGCTATGGAGATCACCGTCTGATCCGGCCTGGTCCGGCCCTTCAGATCGGCCAGCGCTTCCGGCACGGCATTCGGCTTCACCGCTAGAACGATGACGTCGGCCTTGTCGGCTGCGCTGTGGTTGATGGAGGTCGTCGCTACGCCATGCTTCTCCGCCAGATGCCTGCGCCGGGCCTCGATGACTTCTCCGGCGACGATGTCGGTGGGTTTAGCCACGCCCTTGTCGATGAGGCAGCGTATCATGGCTTCACCCATGTTGCCGCCGCCGATGAAGGCAATCCTCATGGCTCTACTCCTCCCTCTCACCAAAGATGGCCTGGCCGATCCTTACCAGAGTGGCTCCTTCCTCTATCGCCACCTCGAAGTCATGGCTCATGCCCATGGAAAGGTGCTCCAGCCCCAGTGAGTCGCGCATCAGCCGCAGCCGCCGGAACACCGGGCGCACCTCTTCCGGATCGTCGGTGTACGGGGCGATGGTCATCAGGCCCTTTATCCGGAGATGGGGCAGGCGGGCGATGTGTTCCAGCGCGGCGATTGTGTCCTGCAGGGCAAAGCCGTATTTGCTGGACTCTCCGGCTACGTTGACCTGGACGAGCACCGGTTTGTCGCACGTGGAGTGCTGACTGATGGCCTCGGCCACCTTGAGCGAATCCACGCTGTGAATGAGGTCGAAAAGCTCCGCGGCGGTCTTGGCTTTGTTGGTCTGCAAATGTCCCACCATGTGCCAGGTTGGGGGTGGTTGGAGTGCGGACAACTGCGGCAGCTTCTCTCGGGCCTCCTGTATCCGGCTTTCGCCAAAGTGGCGCAGCCCTGCAGCAAAGGCTTCTCGGATGGCCGGCGCATCCACCGTCTTGGTTACGGCCACCAGGGTGATCTCCGAGGGTGACCGCCCCGCGTTCTCCGCGGCCCTGGCGATGCGTTTCCGGATGTCGGCCACATTCCGGCCGATTCCCGTGGTCTTCAGGTCCCGGGCTGCCGTGCTCCCACCCATGGCTAAACAGTATACCGTGGTTCCTCTCAAAGCTGAAGTATCACGTCCGTCTCGGTTCCTTGTCTCGTGAGAGATGCGGAGTGCCCCTGTTGGTAGGCTGGTGGCGTCCCTCAACATGCAAATCCCAAATCCGAAATCCTAAGAGGGTGGAGTCCGCCTCAGACGGACCGGGGTTCTAGAGACCATGGTGTTGAGACCCGGTAATGAAGGCGGATTTCGCTCTGCTCTATCCGCCCTACAGTAGCGCGCTCTGCCCATCGGGGCGTGCAGAGGGGCGTAGCCCCTCTGCGTTTTCTACCGTCCCCTAAGAATGGGAACGGAGCCAGGATAGAGAGTGCAGAGACTCGTCTCTGCCGGGGGTTTGGTGGTGTCCCCCAATTCTCCTCTTTCTTCCCCCAAGAGTGGGGGACCAAAGGGGGGTTGAAGGAGGATTTCGCGGGTGTCTCAGCCAAGCCTCGGACTACTTGGCGGCGCAGTCCAGCATGGCCTGGCCTCCATAGACCCACCTGGTGTCTGATATGGTTCGGAAGCCGCTCTCGGCCAGAAGACGACGCTGCTCGTCCGGCTCGAAGTAGTGATAGCGGCTCTCCTTGGCCAGCTTCCGGTTGTAGTAGAACATCCTGGCGGTGGGCACTATCCATCTGACCATCCTGAAGACGGTCACGCCTAGCCCCACGGTGTGCATACTCAATGATATACCCCTGCCGTAGATGGCCAGTGGCTTCCAGCCGGCCCTGGGGTTGGCCAGCGCTATGCGGCCGCCTGGCTTCAGGACGCGGTGAAACTCCTTCATGGCCCTGATCTGGTCACCGGCGGACAGAGTGTAGAGAACGTTGTTGGAGGCGATGGCGTCAAAGGAGTCTTCCTTGAAAGGCAACCCTTTGGTCAAATCTGCCAGCACCAGCCGGCAGTCATCATGCTTCACCCGGTGACACTGCAATGCATCTCGACAGAAGTCGAGGGCGACGACCCGGCACCCCATGCCCTGCAATCGCAAGGCCAGATTCCCGGTACCGGAGCCGATGTCAAGGACGAGGCTCCCCGGCTCCGGCCGGAGTTCCTGGCAGATTGAGGCCAGGAGCTCCACATATGACGGGACAAGGTTCAGCTTGTCGTAGTCCTTGAAGTACTTGGCCCAGAACTCGTTACCGATCATGATATAAGTGTACTTCCCTAGGCATACTCTGGAGAAACGACCTCTCTCGACAACAGACCTGAAACAGATAGACAGCCCACGACATCTAGTCTGGCTTGCGGAATCCCCCCTCAGTCGCACTCTGCCGGCGCGGATTTCACGAGACGCGCATCGCCTAGGAGTCGCCTGGGATGCTATCAAGAAGAACCGGTGGTTGTCAACTTCTTCTTGTGAGAACTCGCCAGGGATTCTGCCTTGGGATTCCGGTGATTTTCCGGTAAGATTGACGGTTGAACGCGCATTGAGCTGACGATGATGAGAATCGAGGCGGT
>DAIQQD010000102.1:0-2608 GCA_036787015.1 Chloroflexota bacterium | reverse complement strand
TGGTAGTGGACTCCAGCCAGGTGGGGATGCGCAAGCCCAACCCGGCCATCTTCCGGCTGGCCCTGGACCGTCTGGGCGGACTGGCGCCGGAGCGCACGGTATTCCTGGACGACTCCGAGGGAAACGTGAAAGCGGCCAAATCCCTGGGCATGCAGGCGATCCACGTGCGAGGCGATATCTCCCAGACCATCGCCGAGCTGGACGCGCTGCTGAGGTTGTGAAGCTCTACTCCAGGTCCTCTGACTGTATGTGGTGACGATGGTGTTGGAGAAGTTCTGGGACCGTTTCCGTTTTGGCCGCTACTGGCTGAGATCGGCCGATCCGGTCAAGCGCCTGGCCCTCCCGGAGGAGCACCGGGGCCATACGGATGCCCAGTGGGAGTGGTGGTATTTCAACGGTCACCTGGAGACCGCCTCCGGCAGGAGATTCGATTACTTCTGGTCCTTCTTCAAGGTGATCATGGACGACGACACCTTCCTGGGAATACCGGTCCGCTGGGTCACCAAGCCGTTCTACATTCCCTTCTTCTTCGGCGGGACCAGTCTCTTCGATCACCAGAAGAAGAAATACGTATTCGGCGTCCGCAGCACCCTGCCCTTCTTCTGGATGGCAGACTACTCGAAAGAGGACCTGAATCTGCGGCTCTTCGATTACACCGCGCGGCGCGAAAAGAATGACACGTTCAGAGTCAGAAACTCCATCAGGACAAACAGGCTGGACCTCCAACTCACTCCGGTGCGGCCGCCGATACTCCACGGGTACAAGGGCAACGGCGTGCTTGATTTCCCCAAGGCCCGTCACAACTACTACTCCCTTCCGCGGCTCAAGACGACCGGAACCATCAAGACGGGGCGCAAAGTGGAGACTGTAACCGGCACAAGCTGGATGGACCACCAGTACGGATTCATCTACAGCGAGGAGTTCAAGGGCTGGGACTGGATGTGCGCGCACCTCGACAGCGGCGTGGACCTGATGTTCTCCCAGGTCCGCCTGTTCGACGGGAAGGTGCTGCCGCAGTCCTGCGGGGCGGTCATGTATCCGGACGGGCGGACCGTGCTCCTCAGCAAGAAGGAATTCGTCCTGAAACCTCTGCGCTACTGGAAGAGCTGGTTGACCAGGATAACCTACGCCGTCGACTGGGAAATGGAGGTCCCCGGAATGGGAATACGGCTCCGCTCCCGCGCGCACGTGGATGCTCAGCAGATGATCCTTTGGCCCATGATATTCTGGGAGGGCTCGAACTCGGTCTCCGGCGTTTTCGAGGGAGAGGAAGTCAACGGCCAAGGTTTCCTGGAAACCTTCGGGGACTATAACCCCTTCGGGAGGCGCTTCTACAAGACCGGCAGGCGGAGATGAGATCAGTAGCGGGGAACGGGAGACAAAACCTGGCACCTGGTGAGGCCGACCTGAACACGGCCAGTTCCCTGGGCAGGCTGACAGCCCACGTGCGAGGCGATATCTCTGAGGCCATCGCCGAGCTGGACGCGCTGGTAGCGTGAGTCTGACGATTTCCAGAGGAACGACGTCCACCGTTGCAGTCTAACTAGCGGTCCGGTATAGTGTAGTCGCTTTGCGCTGAAATCATAGGAGAAGAACAGATGCGGCAGTTTTGGCTGGTTGTTGGTTCCCAGAAGAACTGGCAAGTTGCCTTCGACAACAACAACATCTGGGGACTGAAGGAGTTTCGAGAGCTCAAGTCGCTGTGGAACATGTTGAGAGAAGGCGATGGACTACTCTTCTACGTTTCAAAACCAGTGCATGGAATCGTTGGTTGTGGGTATGTAGCGACGAAATTCAAGCAGACAACGCCGCTGTGGCCGGATGAGGTGAAAGAGAACCAAGCGATATGGCCTCTGCGGTTCGAGTTCGATGTTGAGTACTGTCTTCCCCTCAGCCTGTGGAAGTCGCACAGATACACTAGCCAAGATCTGCAATTGATCAGTAGGATGGTTTTTCAGTGCTACCCAATCGAAGAAGTGGACCATGCGAGAAAGGCGCTGGGCCTCAAAGATGTAGTCGAAAAACCACCTGCCTCTCCCCTTGAGCCTTTCACAACGCTGGAGTCAGTGAGCACCAGCCATGATGAACTCAAGCACCGCATGGCTGAGATTGGGCGCATCCAAGGGTACATTGCAGAGGAGGAATATCGGCTGGAGAGCACCTATCTGGATGTTGTTTGGAGAAGAGTTCAGCAATCAGTTCCCACGTTCGTATTTGAAGTCCAAATAGGCGGTGATATATACCACGCGATGGCCAAGCTTAAGCATGCCTTCGACTTGTGGAACAGTCACATCTTCCTTGTGGCCAACACGGCGGACAGAAGCAAGTACCAAGAGTTGATCGCCGGTTCATTTCATGAGGTTCAGAATGAAATGCGGTTCATCGACGCAGGGGCTGTCAAGCAATTGCTCGAGAAGAAGCTGGCCTACAAAGAAATGGAAGAGAGTCTGGGTATCCTGAAGAGGTAGTGCGAACCGGCCGTCGCCACCTCAGATGCCGCCGACTTGACAGAGTGCGAGAATGCGAAGATTGGATCGTGACGAAGTCCTTCGGTTCATAGATGAGAACATAGTCAAGCTCTATGACTCCGAAACTGGGGCCCTAGGTC
>DAIQQD010000101.1:0-7504 GCA_036787015.1 Chloroflexota bacterium | reverse complement strand
TGGTTCCTGTATACTGGTTCATGCTCATGTCAATCTGGTGGGGGGGTTGCCATCACAGATTAGGCCGTTCGCTCAATGTTCGCACGGCAGAGGACGGACCGCAGCTCCGGGCAACCCGCCGCAGCTTCATTGAGAAGCCAGACCCATATCAACATGGAACCAACCGACCTTGTCAGGGGTGAGAATGGCTGAAAAGAAGGCTGAACAAAGCTCCGAGCGCAAGCCGGAATTCAAGACCACTGTTGGCGGAATCCCCATCAAGAGGGTGTATGGCCCAGCCGATTCTGCGGCTTTCGATCCGGCCACGGATCTGGCCGCTCCCGGCGAGTACCCCTTCACCAGAAACATCATGCCCACCGGTTACCGCGGCCGGCTGTGGACCATGCGCCAGTATGCCGGCTTCGCCACCGTCGAAGAGACAAACGAGAGATTCAAGTACCTCTACAAGAACGGCCAGACCGGCTTCAGCGTGGCCTTCCACCTCCCCACCCAGGAGGGCTACGACTCCGACCACCCCTTGTCTGCCGGCGAGGTGGGCAAGTGCGGAGTGGCCATAGACTCGCTCCGGGACATGGAGAGGCTCTGGGAAGGAATCCCCATGGGCGACGTCAGCACCTCCATGACCATCAACGCCACCGCCCCCATCATCCTGGCCATGTACATCGCCGCCGCCGAGAAGCAGGGCGTGGAGCGGAAGAAGCTTAACGGCACGGTGCAGAACGACATTCTCAAGGAATACATAGCCCGGAACACGTACATCTTCGGTCCGGCGCCCTCCATGCGTCTGGTGACCGACATCTGTACCTTCTGTGCTCAGCAACTGCCCCAGTGGAATTCCATCAGCATCAGCGGCTACCACATGCGCGAGGCCGGCGCTACGGCCGCCCAGGAAGCGGCCTTTACCCTGGCCAACGGGATCGCCTACGTCCAGGCCATGATAGACCGGGGCATGGAGGTCGACTCCTTCGCCCCGAGGTTCTCGTTCTTCTTTGCCGCCTATACCAACGTCCTCGAAGAAGTGGCGAAATACAGAGCTCTCCGCCGCATCTGGGCCAGGATAATGAAGGAGAGGTTTGGCGCCAAGAATCCCCGCTCGCTGATGTTGCGCTACCACGTGCAGACCGACGGGTTTACGCTGACCGCCCAGCAACCGCTGAACAACGTCGTCAGGGTCACGCTGCAAGCGCTGGCTGCCGTTCTCGGCGGTTGCCAGTCCCTCCACACCAACTCCTTTGACGAGGCCCTGTCGCTGCCCAGTGAGCGGGCGGTGCAGGTAGCTCTCAGAACCCAGCAGATCATCGCCGAGGAGAGCGGCTGCGCCGATGTCGTGGACCCTCTGGGTGGCTCCTACTATGTAGAGTCACTGACCGGCGAGATCGAGAAACGGGTGCAGGCCTACCTGGAGGAGATCGACCGGATGGGCGGGTCACTCAAGGCGATCGAGAAGGGGTATATCCAGCAGGAGATCGCCAACTCGGCCTATGAGCACCAGAAAGCTGTTGACTCCGGCGACCAGGTGATCGTGGGCGTGAACAAGTACACCACTCAGGAACCCCACGGTGCCGAACTTCTCGATCTCGGTAAAGACCTGGAAGCCAGACAGATGGAGCGGCTGAGAAAGCTGAAGGCAGAACGCGACAGCCAGAGAGTAACGCAGATCCTCAGCAAGGTGCGCAGCGTCGCCCAGAGCAGTGAAAACATCATGCCCGTGATGATTGAGGCGGTGCAGGCATATGCCACCCTTGGCGAGATAAGTGACGCTTTGCGCCAGGCATTCGGGGAATACCGCGAGCGCAACGTCGTCTGAGGCAAGGAGCGACTGTGAGCAGTAAGATTCGAGTCTTGGTAGCCAAGCCGGGCCTGGATGGCCATGACAGGGGAGCTAAGGTGGTGGTCAGAGGATTGAGGGACGTCGGCATGGAGGTGATATACCTCGGGCTCCGCGTGACTCCGGAACAGATTGTTGAGGCCGCCATTCAGGAAGACGTCGATGTCGTCGGCCTCAGTTGCCTGTCCGGGGCGCACATGTCCCTGTTCCCGAAGACAATGGAACTCCTCAGGAAGAAGGGGCCAAAGGACCTTGTGGTTGTCGCTGGAGGCATCATTCCGGAGAAAGACGTGCCCGAACTCAAGGAGGCAGGCATCGCTGAGGTGTTCGGTCCAGGGACTACCATTGATACCATAGCCAAGTTCATCACAACGAAAACCGGGGGGAAAGCGAAATGATACAGAAGGTCAGCCACATCGGCATCGCCGTCAACAGCATCGAGCAAGCCTCCAAGCTATACACCGACGTCCTGGGGCTGAAGATCACGGAAATCGAGACCGTGCCCGATCAGAAGGTCAAGATCGCCATCATACCGGTCGGTGACACCAGGATTGAGCTGCTGGAATCAACCGACCCCGATGGCCCCATCGCCAAGCACATCGCCAGCCGGGGTGAGGGACTGCACCACGTCGCTCTCCAAGTGGATGACATCCGCGCCAGCCTGGAAGCGATGCAGAAGAAGGATATCCCACTCATTGACAAGACGCCGCGCATCGGCGGAGGCCATGCTCAGATAGCCTTTCTGCATCCCAAGGCCACCAAAGCGCTGATTGAGCTGACGCAGCCGGCTCAGTAGGCCGGCATCCGAGGGGGATGAATGAAGCTCTTCGAATTCGAAGCGAAGCAGATAATGCGGCAATGCGGCCTGGCTACGCCCAAGGGCGGCGTCGCCGGGAGTGCCGCCGAGGCTGCGGCTATCGCCAGGGAACTGGGCAAGCCCGTGGCCATCAAGGCGCAGATACTGGTAGCGGGGCGGGGCAAGGCCGGGGGCATCGCCTTTGCTGATGATGCAGAAGCAGCAGGTGAGGTCGCCGCCAAGCTCATCGGCACGACAATCAAAGGATGCAAGGTAGAGAAGCTTCTGGTCGAAGAGAAGCTCAGCATCGCCGAGCAGTTCTATGCTTCGCTGGCTATAGACAGGCAGGCCAGAAGGTACGTCGCTCTCGCCTCCGCAGACGGCGGCGTTGACATCGAGCAGGTGGCCGCTCAATCCGCCAGCGCCATCGCCCGGCACAGGATCGACCCCGACGTCGGTTTCACTCAGAATGAAGCTGAGTCGCTGGTGGGCAGCATCCCCAAGCTAAGCCAGCGCATGCTGAAGTCGGTAAGGGAGAAGAAGGCTGATCCCCATATGAAGAGCGACGTGTCCGCTTTCGGATCCGTTCTGGCCACTCTATTCCGGCTGGCAACGGAACATGACGCCGAACTGGTGGAGATCAATCCCCTGGTCAAGGTGGATTCCGGCGAGTTCGTGGCCGCCGACGCCAGAATCATCCTGGACGACAACGCCCTCTTCAGGCATCCCGAATTCAGCGACAGAGGCCTCACCAGGGCCGACGACACCCCCAAAGAAGCCGAGGCCAGGAGGGAAGACCTGACCTATGTTGATTTGTCCGGAGACATCGGCATAGTGGGGAACGGCGCCGGACTGGTCATGGCCACCATGGATCTCATCCGGCTGCACGGGGGCGAACCCGCCAATTTCCTGGACATCGGCGGCGGAGCGCAGGCAGAGGTCATCAGCAAGGGACTGAAGTTCGTGATGTCAAAACCCGAAGTGAAAGCGGTCCTGATAAACGTCCTGGGCGGGATCACCAGGTGCGACGAAGTAGCCAAGGGTGTGATTGAGGCCCTTAACGGAACGGGAACGAAGAAGCCGATCGCCGTTCGGATGATGGGCACCAATGAGCAGGAAGGAACGGAGATGCTGCATCAGGCCGGCGTCACTGTATACGCCGACATGGAGACAGCGGCCGATGAGATCATGAAATTGAAGGGGAGGCAAGCCAATTGAGACGCATTCTCCCCCGCGATCCGAGGGTGGTGGTGCAGGGGATTACCGGGAACCAGGGCAAGCTCCATACCGAATCTATGCTCAACTACGGGACCAAGGTGGTCGCCGGAACGAGCCCCGGCAAGCGCGGACAGACCGTCCACGGCGTGCCGGTCTACGACACGGTGGCTGAAGCAGTGGAAGAACAGGGGGCAAACACGTCGATCGTTTTCGTCCCGGCTCGTTTCGCTCCTGCCGCAGTTCTTGATTCGATCGCCGCCGGCATGGAGACCATCGTGGTGATCACCGAACTCATCCCGCAAAAGGACGCCATCGATTTCGTCAGCAAGGCCGACAAGAAGGGCATCGTCATAGTCGGTCCCAATACGCCCGGCGCCATTGCTCCGCCCATCAAGGCCAAGGTGGGGATAATGCCGGACCATGTGTTCAGAGCCGGCAATGTCGGCATAGTCTCCAGGAGCGGAACACTGACCTACGAAATCGCCTCGCACCTGAGCAACGCCCGTCTGGGCCAGAGTCTCTGCGTAGGCATTGGAGGCGATCCTATAGTCGGGCTGGATTTCATCACCGTTCTGGACATGTTCGAGGCCGACGAGGAGACCAAGGGCGTGGTTCTGATCGGCGAAGTCGGAGGAGCGGCCGAGGAGATGGCGGCGCGACATATCTCGCAGTCCAAGTACCCCAAGCCAGTGGTGGCCTACATCGCCGGAACGTCCGTTCCCCCCGGCAAGCGCATGGGCCACGCCGGCGCTATAATCATGGGCAGCGAGGGGACGGCCAAGTCGAAGATCGAGGCTCTCACCAAGGCCGGGGTGCCGGTGGCTGAAAGACCCAGCGACATCGCCGCGCTTCTGAAGCCTCGACTGCGCGTTTGAAGAGGGTAGAGATGAGCAAGAAATCGAAGGAACTGATCCCACCAGGACTGAGCTTCCTGGCAGACAACATCACCTCCAAGAACAACGTACTCGGCGAATCGAAGGCCGCCGGGGCCAAGTGGGCCAAGGACCTCAACATCCCCAAGCAGGGAGACACCATCTTCTTTGCCGGCTGCGGATACCAGTACACCAAGAAACTGGAATCCCTGATGGGCCTGGTGCGGGGGATGGACAAGAGCGCGGCCGGCGCGGAGCTGCCCATGGCCTTCGCCGGCGTCACCAAGAAGCTGGGCATCAACGTGGCGGGCATCTACGGCAAGATCGCCGGCAGGGGCGGCGAAGCCGAAGCCCAACCGCTGGTAGACGCCGTGAATGTTCTCAAGGCTCTCGGCGTCGAGTTCGGCTACCTGGGCGAGGATGAGCCCTGCTGCGGCGGCTTGCTGCACTACATCGGTCTCGAGCAGGATTTCGGCAAGAATGCCAACGAGGTCTACAAGAAGCTGAAATCCAAGGGCGTGAAGCGCATCATCGGGATCGTGCCGTCATGCACCTACACTCTGCGTGAACTCATCCCGCCCCACGTCAGCGGCTATGACATACAGGTCAAGCATTTCTCAGAGGTGGTCGTGGAGAAGATGGCATCAAAGGAGATGCGCTTCCCCAGGGAGATCAAGGTGGCCTACCATGACCCCTGCCAGATGGCGCGGTTCCTGGGACTGACCGAAGCGCCGCGCCAGATTCTGAAGGGTATCAAGGGCATCGAACTCGTTGAACCCGAGTGGACCAAGGGGGAGTGGTCCACCTGCTGTGGAGGAGGGGGAGGATTCGAGGCGGTATTCCCGGAACTGAGCCATGTGCTGGCGGTCAACCGGGCCAAGGAACTGGCCGACACCGGCGCCCAGGTCCTCGTGACCCATTGCCCCGGATGCATCATGCAACTCAAGGGCGGCCTGAAAGAGCTGGGCAAAGAAGAAGTGGAAGTCCTGGATCTGGCCCAGGTTGTGGCTGCATCCATAGGAGTGTAAGCAGATGTCAGAATTCGCCGACTACAAGAAAGAGATCATGGACGCCGCTCACAACGAGCGGATAAGAGTCGCCCTGTCACGCGCCATCAAGAGCTACCGGGGCAACACCAACGATGCCCTGAAGAAGTTCCCCCACACCATCAAGATGGCGGAGGAGGTCAGGGAGATCAAGTCCAATGCCGTCGCCAACATGGAGAAGCTGGCCGAGCAGGCCAGCCAGGCCATCGAGGCCAACAAGGGAAAGGCATACATAGCCAAGACCGCCAAGGATGCGCTGGACATAATCGACAAGCTGGTCGGGCCGCCCAAGAAGCTCATCGTGTCCGGCAAGAGCATGACCAGCGAGGAAGTCGGCGTGCGCCATCACCTCGAAGGACTCGGTCACGACTTCTACGAGACCGACCTGGGCGAGTTCATCATCCAGAAGCTGGAATCACGGCCAATGCACATTCTCTCCCCGGCCATCCATGTCCCGAAAGAGGACGTGGCCAAGCTGTTCTCGAAGATCACCGGGAAGGAACTCTCCACGGACATAACTACGCTGGTGGCCACCGCCAGGGCCCTGCTCCGGGAGAAGTACTTCCAGGCAGACGTCGGCATGAGCGGCGCCAACGTGGTGGCCGCCGACACGGGCACGCTTTTCATCATCGAGAACGAGGGCAATATCCGCCTGGCCACCGGCGCACCGCCGGTCCATATCGCCCTGATCGGCATGGAGAAGCTGGTGCCCACCCTGGGAGATGCCTACAAGGTGTCCGAGGTGACCTGGCGCTATGCCAACTACACGGTTCCCTCCTACGTCAGCCTGATCTCGGGACCCAGCAAGACCGGAGACATCGAGAAAGTCACCACCTACGGTGCTCACGGGCCCAAGGAATTCCACGTCATCTTCATGGACGCCGGGCGGACGAAGCTGGCCAAGGATCCCATACTGCGGCAGGCATTGTTCTGTTTGAGATGCGGCGGCTGTCTTTATGAGTGCCCCGTGTTCGCCGTCACGGCCGGCCATTTCGGCGACAAGTACTTCACCGGCATCGGAGCAGTGTGGGCCGCCATGCTGAGCGATGATCCTGAGAAGGGCGCAGCCCTGGCGTACACATGCTTGACCTGCGGCCGCTGCAAGATAAGATGTCCTATGAAGATCGACTGTGCCTCTATGGTGGTCGAACTGAGGAGACAGCTTGTCGACACCAAGGCCTGAGCCTTGGGCCGCCCGCGGATGGTTTGAGGGTATGTGCCAATGTCGAAATCCCAAATCCGAAATCCGAAGAGGGTGTCCGCCTGGGGCGGACCGGGAGTCTCGCTATGTCCGTCACGCGTGCAGCAAACCTGCCTCTCCCGACTTGGCATAGGGCGTGCAGAGGGGCGGAGCCCCTCTGCGTCAATTTTAATATCCCCCAAGAATGGGGGACCAAGGGGCTTGAAAACGTCAGTTGAACAGATTGCCGCGCCTTCTTCGCCAGTGGCACGGCGAATGGCTCGCAATGACACGTCTGTGATTTGGGGGATCTCACCCTCTCCTAACCCTCTCCCATCAAGAGAGAGGGATTCCATCGTCTGCTATGGGGCGTGCAGAGGGGCTCCGCCCCTCTGCGTTAATCGAAATATCCCCCAAGATTGGGGGACCAAGGGGGTTGAAAACGAATAATGGCTGAATCCCCACGAATGGTCGATATCTATGTGATGGGCAAGCACTATGCAGTGCCCGAGGGCCTGACCATTCTCACCGCCCTGGAGTACTGCGGCTACCGCATCATCCGCG
>DAIQQD010000299.1:0-2090 GCA_036787015.1 Chloroflexota bacterium | reverse complement strand
CGCGCCAACCCCCGGTACATGGGATATGCGGCTATAGCCACGGGGTTCAGCTTGTATAACTCGCCCATTGACGGCAGGTGAGGCAGCCGGGCAAACCCGCGCAGCACCACCATGTTGGCCGGATGATGACCGGCCAACGCGCCGCGCGCCTTGGCGATCCAGCTATTGACCACGGCCGCCGTGGCCTCTCCTTCCCGGCCCAGGGCCATGACCTCCCTGGGCGGCACGCCCAACTGCTGGGGGTCGGAATCCGCCAGATCCGGGTTGAGGCCGGTTCCACGCAGAACCAGCAGGAATCGGTGCCCCTCCACCGGCGCCACCAGGGCCTTCACCCCCTGGAAACTGATCCGGCTCAGTTCCTCGCACAGCTTGGTGCACACCTCGGTCGATATCCTCCCCGCCCGCCGGTCCGTGATGACGCCTTTCGCATCGACGGTACAGAAGTTTCCCCGCGCCGCAATGTCGCCCTGCTCCAGTGGAAAGTCTATGCCTAGGGCCTCCAGAATCCCCCTCCCAATAGTGAACGCAAACGGATCGTACCCAAAGAGGCCCAGGTGACCGGGACCGCTGCCGGGAGTCAAACCCGCGCCCAGCGGTTCGGACAGTCCGCAAATGCCCCCCTTGGCCAGCTTGTCCAAGTTGGGCGTCCTGGCGGTCTCCAACTCGGTCTTCCCCGTCTCAGGGTGGGGCAGGCCGCCCAGACCGTCCATGACCAGGAGGACTATCTTCCCCGGGGACGTAATGGCTAACTGGCTGATCAGAGACATTCTGTCCATGGCTTACCTGTCCATGAGAGCTGCCACGCCCGGCAGCGTCTTGCCTTCCAGGAATTCCAGAGCGGCCCCACCTCCAGTCGACACGTGGGTCATCTTGCCAGCCAGGCCCTGCTGCTCCACGGCGGCTGCAGTGTCTCCCCCCCCGATGATGGTCGTCGCATCCAGTCTCGCCAGAAGCGACGCGATGGCCTGTGTGCCTCTGGCGAAAGCGGGGAACTCGAAGACGCCCAACGGCCCGTTCCAGACAACAGTATGAGCCTTCTTGATCTCCTCGCTGAAGCGCATCACCGTCTGCGGCCCGATGTCCAGCATCTGCCAGTCTTTGGGCACCTTGTCTACCGGAACCGTCTGGTTCGGCGATGCCGCCTCAAACCTCTCCGCCGCCACCGCATCGATGGGCAACAGCAGGTGAACTCCTCTCTCTTTGGCCTTGGCCACCAGGCCTCTGGCGAAATCCAGTTGTTCGTTCTCGACCTTGGACTTGCCCACATCACACCCCTGGGCCTTCAGGAACGTATTCGCCATGCCTCCACCGATAACCAGGGCGTCCACCTTGGGCAGGATGTTCTCCAGCATGGTGATCTTGTCGCTCACCTTGGCCCCGCCCACGATCATAATGAAGGGGCGCTTGGGTTCGGCTAACGCTTTGCCCAAGTACTCCAGCTCCTTCTGCATCAGGAGCCCGGCCACCGCCGGCAGGTATTTGGCAACGCCGGCAGTCGACGCGTGGGCCCGATGCGCCGTACCAAAGGCATCGTTGACGTAGACTTCCGCCAAGGAGGCCAGCGACTTGGCGAAAGCGGGGTCGTTCTTCTCCTCCTCATCGTGGAAACGAAGGTTCTCCAACAGCAGAACCTCGCCATCCTTCAGCGCTAACGTCGCGCCTTCCGCTCTGGGACCGACGCAGTCTCCAGCTATCTGCACGGGCTGGCCCAGAAGCTTCCCCAGCCGCTGGGCCACCGGTTTCAGGGTCAATTCGGGCGTGACCCCCTTGGGGCGGCCCAGATGCGAGCACAGGACAACCTTGGCCTTGTGCTCGACTAGATACTTGATGGTCGGCAACGCGGCCTTGATGCGCGTGTCATCAGTGATCTCTCCCGTCTTCTTATCCAGCGGAACGTTGA
This sequence comes from Chloroflexota bacterium, assembly GCA_036787015.1. Classification (GTDB taxonomy): domain Bacteria; phylum Chloroflexota; class Dehalococcoidia; order UBA2247; family RBG-13-53-26; genus JAFGCL01. The sequence continues at coordinate 190 of DAIQQD010000299.1, read as the reverse complement.
AATCCACCCTAACCAGTACCTTCTTGCCGGCAACGTCAATATCTCTCACGGTCTTCTTGTTCAATGCTCTACCTCCTTGGCTTGCTGCGGTAGATTGCCCTGACCTTCTCGCGGCACAGTCTGTCCGACAGCGCCGGCCAGCACGGCCAGTGATGGGATTATAGTTCATGGGAAGGAGAACCTCAATCCC
>DAIQQD010000100.1:5796-7556 GCA_036787015.1 Chloroflexota bacterium | reverse complement strand
CTTGGCCTGCGAAGCCCTGGAGTGTTTCCAGACATTCACCAGCGCTTCCTGCAGGATACGATAGGCGCAGGTAGAGACCGCCTTCGGCAGCACCAGTTCATCATTGGGAGCTTCGACGGGACAGGAGATGCCGCTGCGCCGCTCGAAATCCTCGGCATACCACTGGATAGCTTTCACCAGGCCCAGCTTGTCCAGTATCTCCGGCCTGATGCTGACGGCGATGCGATGTGCCGTCGTGTCCAGCCTGTCTATGAGATCGAGCACTCCCCTGGCACGTTCGCGAAGCCTCGGCGATTTCGCCAACTCCTCCTTGAGAACCACGGCCTCGATCTTAAGGGCCACCAGTTCCTGACCAAGCTGGTCATGCAACTCGCGGGCGATGCGTGCCCGCTCTTCTTCCTGCACCTCGAGTATGCGTTGGGACAGAAGCCTGAGTTGTGATTCCGAGCGCACCAGCGTTTCTTCGGACTGCTTGCGCTCTGTTATATCCATGAAGGTACCCAGGGTGGCCGGCCGGCCATTATGCTGAATGGGGGCCACTTGCTCCATCACCCACTTGATGCGCCCCCCTGGCCCGACAAACCGGTACTCGTAGGGGTTGGGACGTTCCCCCTTCAGCATAGCTTCCGCCATCTGCCTCACCGATGCCCTGTCCTCCGCCAGCACAAAACGGCTGGCATCCGTGCCCAGCAGTTCGCCTTCACCAACGCCGGCATGGTGCTGAAACTGTGAATTTACGAACTGCAGCTTGCCGTCCTGGACGATGTAGACCGCGATCGGGGAATTGTTGGCCAGCGTCTTGAACAGCTCCTGCGCCCGCCGCCGTTCGTTGATGTCTCTCACCAAGGCCAGGAACCCTATGGGCTGCCCCTCCGCACTCCGCAGGATGCTCACCGTCCCTTCAGTCCACAGAGTGGAACCGTCCTTCCGGTTGAACTCCAGCTCCAGTATCCAGGACTTGTAGGTATCCTGGGACCTGTCATCCATGCTGGCCCCGATTTCCCGGAAGACCTCTGTGGCGATCTTGGCCGATTCAGGAGTCAAGGACTCCTCTATGAACCGGGTCCAGTGCTGCCCCAGGCTCTGTTCGACTGTGTAACCCAGAAGATGGGTCACTGAGGGGCTCAGGTAGGTGACCACGAGGTTCTTGTCCAAAGTGCAGATGACGTCGGTTATGTTGTCCGCCAGCAGCCGGTACCGTTTCTCGGTCTCGGTCTCCGAGTGCCTGTTGCCACGCGGTTGGCTCCGGGAAATCGGCTTGACGGCGGTCTGTCTGGCTTTACGGGCTCCAGCCCTCTGAGTCATTGTCCCCCCGAGGCTTACCTGGCTCGCTCAGGTGAAGGAGTGCGGAGCTATTATACTACACTAGTTGCGGAAAGCTAGTGAAAACCGATCGGCGGGTAGGAGTCCGAGGAGTGGGCTCTGCCCACCGACGCTCCGATGGGGAAATCTCGCGACTCTACATCAGGAACCCGCTGCGAACGGGGCATGCTGTGCCCCTTGCCCGAATACCGGGTCAATAGCGGTGTCGACTTCGAACGCGGGCCCGCCGCTGAAGGCCACCCGAATGGCCTTCAGAGATCCACTATTCCTGCAGAACGGCCTGCTCTTTCTCCCACAGGTGCTCTTTGCCGCAAGCCGAGCAGCGCGCCATCTTGTTCTTCTTAATCTGCATACCCTCTAGCAGAGTCTTGTCACCGAAGACACCCGTAAATACCAGCTTTCCTGTGTCAGGGCACTTGATCATCACTTTAGCCATT
>DAIQQD010000100.1:2133-5696 GCA_036787015.1 Chloroflexota bacterium | reverse complement strand
GCCTGAGGCGAACGGATCCACCGCAACCTCCATCATCCAGTTCATGGTGGATCCGCCTCGCTTGATCCACCCTACATTTTATGCTCACCACTCCACCCTCTCCACTATCTTCTGATAGGGCTTGACCATCTCCACTTTCGTCCTGCGCCTGATCTCCTCTCTGAACCTGGGAATTCTGGTCAACAGCATCATCACGGCCACGACTGCCCTCATCTTGTACCTCTTCTGGGGGAAATCGTACACACCATGCCGGGAGTAGAACCGGTGGTCGGCCTGGAAGACGAAGCGGAGGTTTCCCCATATCTCGTCTCTGAATATCTTCCGGCCGCCGACGCTGAGGTAGGTGACCGGCTTCTTGTAGTCTTCGGCCGCGAACTGCACGAGCTGTTCCGCCAGCCGCTGCAGGAGGGAATCCAATTCAGCCGGGTCCTCGCACTCATCGGTGACAAAGCCCACCGGATCGGCCTGTTGTCCCTCAGACCAAGCTTCCAGTATCTCCCGCAGATTCGGGATTTGCCGCAAAGGCCCGGAGAGGACGAACCCGACCTGCTTCCCCAGCAGAACCGGTATGTGGGTATTGAAGAAGCTGCGGTCGAAGAACATCTTCCAGCGGGAAGAGAGATACCGGTCTTTGATGGCGCCGCAAAGAACGATGACATCGGCGGTCTTCACCTTCGAGTCGAAGAACTCCATGTATCCGTCCCCGCTGCCATACGCACACCGGCTGTCGTATCCGCATTGCAGGCAGCCCAGGCACCCGCCCTTGATGTCCACATCATGCAGGTTCACCACCTCCGCCTGGCCCGCGAATAACTGTCTGACCCTTTCCACCATCCGCTCGAGGTTGACCTGACCCTTCTCGCAGTCAGTCAGTATCACGACCTTCTTCTCTCCAGCATGAACCGGAACCGGCGCCGGCCCGGGCCGATACTCGAAGCCGCTGCGGAGCAGCGGCGCGAAGGTCTTCTGGGTTGGGGCACCGGTCTCCATAGCCCGGAAGAAGTGCCGGGCGAAAAGGAGCAGCCTCTCCCGCTCCTTCTCCTTCACCATGTCATGATAGTGGGGAGAAAAGGCTCCCACGTATCTCATGTCCAGGTCATCGCAGACAGCGTTGATGTAGTTGTGCGCGGTGTGGTCGAAGAAGTGGATCGAAGTGCTCAGAGAAGCGGTGTACTTCTTCCTGAACGCCTCTCCGGCGCCCCTTTCGAAGACAAGCTCGATGAACCGCTTGTAGTGGGAGTGCACCAGCAGGAAGTAGAGGGGGAAAGACCAGAGCACGCCGTCGGAGGACCGAATCTCGTCGATCACCTCTTTGAAGGCACTCTCGTCTTTCTCCAGCTTCCGGATGTCCTGGGCGATGTTGAATACCTTGAACTGGTGTTCGGGGGATTTCTTCCGGATCAGGAAGACGTACTGCAGCGTGATGCTGAGGTCTCCCTTGGGGCTGCCGTTCAGGACAGCGATCTTCATCCCATCACCTCCGGCCTACGGGGCATTCTGGCACCGCCTTCACTGCAGGGGATTCGCCCGCAGGTGACCCAGGATCTCGTCATGCACGCGCTCCGGCGCCTCCTGAACCAGCCAGTGCCCGGCATCCAGTTCGGCCAGACGGTACGGCCCCTTCATGTACTGTGCCGTCCGCTCAATCGCGACGCGCCCAACGGCGATGTCCTGGTTGCCCCAGATGAGCAGCGTCGGATGCTCCACCGCGCCGAACTTCGGACCTTCGCGGCGCTTCTCCAGCAGCACGGCATTGGCGCGGTACCAGTTGAGCGCCGCTGTGAGGGCGCCCGGCTGAGAGAAGGTGCTGACGTATTCCTCCACCTGTTCCGCCGGAATCGATGACCATAGTGATCGAAGCGCGGCGAAGTCATCGGCGGCCAGGTTGCGCTCCGGTTTCTCCGGCAACATGAAGAACCCCATGTACCGGCTGCGTTCCCGCTGGTCGGGATCATCGGCGATGGCCGAAGCGAAGGCATCCATATGAGGCACCGACATGGCCGTCCAACTGCGCACACGGTCCGGATGCAGGTGGAGAATGGCCCACCCGATGGCGGACCCCCAGTCATGCCCGATCAAGTGGAAACGGGCGCAGCCGAGCGCATCGGCCAGCGCTATGACATCCGAGACCAGCCTCCGGTATTCGTAGTCCTCAGTGCCGCCCGGACGGGCCCCGAGGCTGTAGCCCCGCTGGTTGGGGGCGAAGCAGCGGTATCCCTCCTCCCCCAGGCGTTCCATGAGGCCCACCCACATGATGGATGTCTCTGGGAAGCCATGCAGGAGAATGACCGGTTCTCCAGAAGAGCCCTCGGCGCCGACGAACCTGGCGCGAAAGACCATCCCGTTGGCCTCGATATCGCGTATCGTACACTTGGCCATCCGGACCTCCACCGACCAGTGTAGCAGGATTCAAGCCAGAGTCACACCATCCCCTCAGCAAGAGCACTGTCCCACCATGAGGAGAAGGTGCGGGCAGGCTGTGGCCGGTGTCAGACGGGTTTAGGTTTGGGTGCCATAAACAGCTTCTTGCTGAAGCGGTCAGACGATTTCCCAACAACTGGCATTGGCGCAATCAGGGTGAGTCATTACCGGGACAAATAAGATGCAGAGGGATCACTGATCCGCGCACATACCGTCTTACTCCAGAAGAATTGCGGACTTCGTCAGAGAGCAAGACCTTACGAAGCAGCCTTGCTCCTTCAGGATTCCTGCTGACCACCTATTGACAAGCCTCGGATGGCTGTGCTATAAGCCCTTCTGATTGGATCAGCTTGATCCCATCGAGGAATCAGGTAAGGAAGGAGGTGAAACAGTGAAAGATACTCAGAAGTATGTTGCTGAGTTCCTGGGAACGTTCACGTTGGTATTCATAGCATGCGGCGTGGCGGTGGTGAGCCGTGGTCAGTACTTGCCCACAGCGCTGGCCTTTGGACTGGTAGTTCTGGCTATGGTCTACGCCATCGGGCCCATATCCGGCTGTCACATCAATCCGGCCATCTCGGTTGGCATGCTGGTGGCGGGCAAGATGAAAGGGAAGGACTGCCTGATGTACATCATCGCGCAGTTCCTGGGAGCAATCGTCGGTGCCGGAATCCTGTTGGCTATTGCCAATGGGATTGAGAGCTACTCCCTGGACCAAAACGGACTGGGGCAGAATGGCTACGGGAATGACTACAGCGGTTACTCCCTGGCGGCGTGCTTCCTGGCAGAAGTGGTCCTGACGGCCATCTTCCTGTTCGTCATATTCGGCTCCACCAGCAAAGCGGCGCCGAAAGGGTTCGCTGGCATATCGATCGGATTGACTTTGACGTTTGTCCATCTGGTAGGCATACCGATAACCGGAACGTCGGTCAACCCGGCCAGAAGCTTTGGCCCGGCGCTCTTCGTCAGAGGTGATGCCATTACCCACTACTGGCTCTTCCTCATTGCCCCCATCCTGGGCGCGGTTGTGGCCGCTCTCATCTGGAAGCTGTTCTTCGATTCCGGGGCTGAAGAAGCGCCTCCGCCTGCATAGGTTCGCGACCGTTAGGCGCAAAACGGGCCCCCTGCGTGCATCACGGCAC
>DAIQQD010000100.1:0-2033 GCA_036787015.1 Chloroflexota bacterium | reverse complement strand
ACTGAAGGGGGGACTATGCACGACGACGTGACCAAGGCACTCTGGGACTCCTATGCGGCGGAGGACAAGAACGACTTTTTCCCTATATACCACTACCTGAAACACATACAGAGGCTCATGTATTTCGCCATGCTGCAGTCTGGCCAGGCTCCCATGGAACCCAAGGAGAAGCCGGACGAAGACGTGGACCAGATGATCAAGCATCATGTCTTGCGTATCGCCGAGACATCGATGAGTCTTGACACCAGCATCTACCATGCGAAGGTGGTGAACTTCAAGGATGCGGTCAAGCTGATTACCCATAAGGACGACCTGCACCTCTCTCCCCCGGAGACGGTGATGCCCTTCAAGGTAGCCAGGGATGTTATTCTGAAGGCCAACGACACGGTCGCCGTGGGCTCCTGCCCCTGCCGGGAGAACGTGGAGAAACCGTGCATCCCACCAACCCAGCAGGTCTGCATGTTCGTTGGGGATCCCTTTGCCTCTTTCATTGCGGAGCAGAATCCCAAGTACCGCAAGGTTTCCCTGGACGAGGCCGTGAACGTGCTCGAGTTCAGCCATCAGAAGGGATTCGTCCACAGTGCCTTTTTCAAGAAGGAGACAGGAAACAGGTTCGGGATGATATGCAACTGCTGCAGTTGCTGTTGCCTGGGGATCAAGATGTGGAATATGCTGGGGGGCGCAGTGCCCATATTGGCTCCTTCCGGCTACGTGGCTGAGGTGAACGACGACTGCAACGGCTGTGCCGCCTGCGCCGACAAGACCTGCAACTTCTATGCCATCACCATGGATGAGAACAAGCAGAAGGCCGTCATCGATCTGGCCAAGTGCATGGGTTGCGGCGTCTGCGTTGACGTGTGTCCCACCAAGGCTATTCAGTTGAGGAGAGAGCCGTCCAAAGGCGAGCCTCTGGACCTGGATGAACTCAAGAAACCGGGTGTGGCCGCTTAGCAGGCGGGGACCAGCAACGAGGCCGGCTAGGCAGCCGCGCGGTTCTGTCTCTTGAGCCCGTCTGCCCGCAGCAGCGCCAGCAGGATGGCAATGCCGGCGATCACACCGATACCCACGAGAATCCAGAGCCAGAACGGCATCCCGTGATCTCTTGTGGCAGACGCGAACTCGTGGTTGCTGATATCACCCTCAACAACAACGGTCTTGTCGAAGGCACCGTTGCCATCAGAGTCGATCTTAATGGTGACGCTGTCATCGCCGTGAGACGGCGCTTCCCAGTCAATAACATATTCGTGCACTTCCCCTGCTGAGATTGGAATGTCGTCAGCACGGAAAGCAACGTCCTCTCCTTCGACAAATCTGGTCACAATGAGTGTGTACGATCCGTCTTGTGTACCCACTACGTGAAACCGCCATGAGTCGCTCGGGGAGACAACAACGACGGTATTGCTGTAGTAATCCGAGTGGGCGATTTGCTCTCTGACTTCGCCGTCGATGGAACCTGTCACGCGGGACGATGAGTCATAGACACGGATTTCGGCAGGTCCATTCAACCCGGCTCGAATGAAATCAGGTTGTGAGAAGGATGCCTCTTTTGACCAGCCCGACCATACGCCACGATCATCTTGATACCTGACGCGCCACCAGTACCACTCTTGCTCGCCTAACACTCCCCTGGGCACCACGATGTTGGTCAGATTGACGGTGTCGACACCACTGTCGAAGATGGCGTTGCTGTAGTCCCCCGGCGCCTTGGTCACCTGCCACTGTGAAGCGGCGTGGGATCGCGCCAAACAAAGGTGGGAGAAAGCCGAGGAAGATAACGTTGGAGTCAGGGTGATGACTCTCGTCTCGTCGGCCGGCCCCACATTGTTCGGTGGGGCAGGTGTCACATCAACGACCTCAAAACCGCTAGTGAGAGTGCTGGTTCCTCCGGGAGTGGTCACGGAAACATCCCTGGGTCCGGGATTCACGTTGCACCCGATACTGACCGTGGCCGATATCTGTGTGGCGCTGTCCAAGACAAACCCGCCTACAGATACCTCAGCGCCGAAGCTCACTGCCGTCGCTCCGGTGAAGTT
>DAIQQD010000009.1:4679-23511 GCA_036787015.1 Chloroflexota bacterium | reverse complement strand
TTCTTGAAGTCATCCCATCCCATCAATGGAGCCGTGCGGTACTTGGCGAAGTCCTCGGCAAATGCCTCGGAGGTGCTCTCTACGGGGCCAAACGGGGCGGACAACGGAGTCCTGGTGGCCAGGTCGAACAGAATACTGGCGGTGGGTCGAGACCCGTCGCGTGGCTCAATGACCGGCTGCTTTATCCTGGCCTCGGCATAGCCGGAACCCGGTATGGCGCTCTCGTAGCCCCAGTCCTCAAGATAGGTGCATGCGGGAAGGATAATATCGGCGTAGGCGGCCATCTCGCTCTTGGCCGGCCCGATATGGACATAGAACAGGTTCTTCAAGACCTTGTCCCACTTGCCGTCCTCTGTGCTCTCCGGGACTGACATGATCAGGTTGCTGTTGAAGCCTATGGCTGTGTCAATAGCGCCTTTGCGCAGCAGATCAGCCATTTCTCGGAAAGTGATCCCCGTGTCAGTGATGGCCAAACCCTCTGTCGGCATAGCCGCGTACGGCGGTTGCTGTTGGTAGACGATGCCGCCAGGAACGTCTATGCTGCCCACCAGCGCGTTCAGGCAGTAGATGGCGTGGCTGGCCAGCGTGCCGTAGGGCCAACTGGTGGCAGCCTCGCCGCTCCAGGCGACGGCTGGTCTGCTCTGAGCGAACTCCCTGGCGATCCTGCGGATAGTGTCAGCGGGAACACCGGATATCTCAGACACGCTCTCGGGGCTGAACCTCTGGGTCCTGGCCAAGGTGCTGTAACCGTTGAACCCTTCGGTGTGGTCGTTAGTGAAATCAGCGTCGTGCAGCCCTTCGCTCAGGATAACGTGGGCTATGGCCATGGCTAGGGCGCCCTCTGAGCCGGGGTTGATGGGGAGCCATTCGTCGGCCCGAGACGCTGTGACGGAGTATCTAGGATCGAACGATACCACCTTTGTCTTGTTGGGCAACTCGCGGCGGAGCTTGCCCCATAGGCGCAGGTTGCGGGCCAGCGGTCTTTCTGACTCCACAATGCCGGAACTGAAGGCCAGTATGTACTTGGTCGAGGTCCCGTCCTCAGCTACCATCTCATATCCACTGTCGAGCCGGCCGTCGGCCAGCATCTTGCCTTTGCGGTCGGCAGCCGTCTCCAAGCCTTCTTCGTCGAAGAGGTTCTGGGCTCCGTACGCCAAGGCGAACCGGCGTATCAAGTCCTCGTTGCTGGTGGTGTTCAGACCCTGCAGTATCAGGAGCTTGTCTGGAGAAGTGAGCCTCTCGGCGATTCTGTCCAGGGCACCACCCCAGTCTTCTTCTTCGAAATCGTTCTCGTAGTCAACCGCCCTGCCCTTCTCTGTGCCCGCCTTTCTGACGAGGGGATACGGGAAGCGGTCCGGATTGTAGAGGACCTGCAGGCCGACGTGTGACCGGGAGCAGCACTTGCCTTCTGAATACGTTGAGGCTGAGTTTCCGGAGATCTTGACCACCTTGGTCTTGCCGGCGGTGGTCTCCACTTTGCGGACTAGAATGGCACAGCGAGTCGGACAGTTCAGGCAGGAGGTGGGTATCAGGTCCTGTTTGGCAACAACGCTGTCAGTCTGCGTCTCGATCGGTTCGGCGAGCTTCGGCCGCTTCAAGGCGAGGACCACGGCGAGAACAACGGCGGCCGCTGCTCCTGAAACACCAAGAAAGGCCCGCCGGCTTATGCGAAAGCCATTGGACCTTTTAGGCTCCGGACTGCTCGGTTTGTCAGTTGCTGCTTGACTCAAGGTTACTCTCTGGTGTCCATCCCCACCCGACTAACCCTAGCATGTACCCGTATCGGTGTTGCCCGCGCGCAACACCGTAAACATACTGTAAGTATTGTACGAAAGACGGTTCAAGGCTGTCAACGCGGCTTCGCTGTGCAAAGGTCAACCTGTCAACAATCATTCCCTGCGCTCGAAGCACCTCCTATGGCGGACGGCGCCGAGTTCGCGTCAGGTCGACACATGACTAAGCCGTTTTCGCCGTATCCAGGACTTCGCCGCTGGGAGCGATAAGCTGAACCATGAGTGACATCTGTCCCAAGGCATGCGTGGAGCAGGAAAGGCACGGATCGTAGCAACGAATAGCGGCTTCTACCCTGTTCAGCATTCCCTCAGTCAGCTTGTTGCCATTGACGTACTTCTTGGCCACTTCGAAAACGGCGCGGTTCATGGCGGCGTTGTTGTTTCCGGTGGCGACGATCAGGTTCACCTTCTTGATCATGCCGCTCTTGTCCACCCAGTAGTGGTGGAAGAGGGTGCCTCTAGGGGCTTCCAGAACGCCGACGCCCTCTTCGTTGATCTTGCCGGAAGTGGCCCAGATATCGGTGGAGCAGATAATTTCGTCTTCAGCCAGCTCCTTTATCCGTTCGGCCGCGTATAGGCATTCGATCATGCGGGCATAATGGTAGTAAAGCGATCCCTCGACGATGCCCGTGTTGCTCAACTTCTTGAATTCCTTAAACTCCTTGCCCGCGAGCGGAGTGGTGATCCGGTCAACTACGTTCAACCTGCCGAGAGGGCCAACGCGGTACATCCCTCCGTCAGGGCACCCCGGCTTCTTGTAGAACGGGAACTTGAGGTAGGACCAGTCCTCCACCCGTTCCTCGATGATGGAAAGGTAGTCCTTGGGATCGACCTTGTCCTCCAGAATGGCTCCCTTGTCATTTCTCATTCGGAGCGTGCCGTCATAGAGGTCCAGGTTTCCATCGTCATCCGTCAGTCCCATATATCCTGAGGGGAACGCGGCGAATGTGGAAGCCTCCTCCCTGTTCTTCTCCAGGTAGTCTTTGATGATGCCGACAGCCACCTGCACGTCGGCGATGGCGCCGTCGATCTGCTTCAGTATCTCCTCTTGCCGGGCGTGCGTCAGAGTTCGATTGACGCCGCCGGGTATGGCGAAGACAGGATGAATTCTCTTCTCGCCGAGCATCTCGATGATCTGCTGGCCGAGCTTGCGCAGCATGACGCCCTTGACCGCCAGCTCTGGCTTTTCGGCGATAAGGCCAACGACATTTCTCTTTGCCGGATCGGCGTCGAAGCCGAAAAGCAGATCCGGGCTGGCCAGGTGAAAGAAATGCAACGCGTGGGACTGCAGGAACTGGCCCATGTGCATCAACTCGCGCAGTTTCTTGGCGGTAGGCGGAATCTGCACTCCGAGGACGGCGTCGCCAGCCTTGGCCGCAGCGAGGTGATGGCTGACCGGGCAGATGCCGCAGGCCCGGCATATGAAGAGCGGCATTTCCCAGAACAGACGCCCTTCGCAGACCTTCTCCAATCCCCTAAACTCGACAATGTTGAACCTGGCCTCGGTCACTCTCCCGTCATCGCCAAGGTGGAGGGTTACCTTGCCGTGACCTTCTATCCTGGTTACTGGTTCAATCTCAATCTTTCTGGTCATCCTACATGCCTCCACGCAACATCAGATATCAGTCAAAGCGCATCATGTCGGCCGGCAATACCGGTATCCTGCCGTTAAGAAGCTCGACCAAGGCGTAGTAGATGGCCTTCGCACTGGGTGGGCATCCCGGCACGAAGCAATCAACTTTGACCACGTGATTCGCCGGCTTGGCCTTGTCCAGAAGCTTGGGTATCTCGTCGGACGAAGGTATCTTGCCGTGTACCGTGCTCTCGGTCTCAACGTATGCCCGGCGCAGACAATCAGCCTTGTCGAAGGGGTTCCGCGATGCCACGATTCCGCCAAAGCAGGCGCAGTCCCCCCAGGCCATCAGTATCTTGCAGTGCGCTCGCAGGTCGCGAAGCACTTCCTCATCCTTTGTGGTGTTGACCGTCCCTTCCACAATGCCGATGTCTACTTGTTCGAAATGCTTGAAATCGGTGATCGGGCTCGCGGTGATGTCGACCAGCTTGACTACGTCCAGAATCTTCTCGTCTATGTCCAGGAAGGACATGTGACACCCGGCACAGCCGGCCATCCATGCGGTAGCAATCTTAGGTTTAGCCACAGCTAACCTCCTGATCAGAGCTCAATTCATGCCCCATCTTCTTGGAAAGCTCCCTCACAATCTCCTGGTCTTGCAGTAGACCCTTCTTCGGCTCGATCACGCGATATGACTTGGCCACATGGCCATCCAGGCTGACATACTGACCGCCATCTCTCTCGGCCCAGATGGGGGAAGGAAGAACTACGTCAGCCATTGAAGTCACCGCCGAGCGGTAGCTGGCCTGCACCACTAGGAAGTCTATGGTGCGCAGCCAGCCGAGCACCTCGTCATTGTCCACCTGTTCGTCCGAAATGAGCAGGTACAACCCCTGCACATGGGTCAGCGACAGGTCCTTGGCGGCGGCGCCGAGATTCCAGGCGCCGTGGCTGTTCGCCGCCGGTTTCAGGGAGACTATGCGAAGACGGTCTCCTTCACGGTTGCCGGTCAGGTCGGCCAGATTCAGCAGGTCAGTCACCAGGACCGGACTGCGGCTGTGCCACACGCCCTGCCCGTATATGATAACGGCGTGCTTGGCCTTGGCGTAGGTCTCGGCGGCCGTCTCCAGGTCGGCGGCATCGACGTCCGTGTCGGCATGGACCCTCTCGGCGTTGTATTCAGAGAGAGACTGGATCAGTTTCGCCGGGGCTTCTTTCCCTTTCGTCAGACCCTTGGACAGGATGACATTCATCAGCCCGTTGAGCAGAGTGACCTCGCTGCCAGCTCTGGGCTTCAGCCAGAGGTTGCGCCAGAGAGTCATGACGTCATTCTGTGAGTCGATCACTACCAGTCGGGCCTGGTTGCGGTCTACCGCACGCCGGATCAATGAGGCCACAATGGGGTGGGTCTTCAACGGATCAGCACCGACCAGGAGGATGCAGTCCGCCTTGAGGATCTCGTCCATGTTGCATTCGATCTCCGGCCCCTCGCTCTTCTTGTTGAAAGCCTTGGTGCCTTCGGCGATAACTCGGAAGGCTTCACCACCCATGGTGTCGATCCGGTTGGTGCCTACAACCTGCTTCATGAACTGGCAGAAGAGGGACAGGGTCTCGCTGGGCAGCCTGGATGACACCACGCCGGTGAAGTTCTTGCCCAGCTTCTTCATGCGGCTGCCGGCAGCTTCCAGGGCCTCGTCCAGGGTGCATTGCTTCAACTTTCCTTCTTTGTCCCTGATCCAGGGCGAGGTGATGCGCCTGTGGCCGTCGGACAACAGCCCGAATCGGCCCATGCGGCAAAGCGGCCCCTTCTCGCCGGTCAGTTGAGGGGATTCTATCTTCACCAGGTTGTTGTCCTTGATCAGCACCTTCAGCTCACAGCCAACCCCGCAGATGGGGCACACGGTTTTCACTTCTTGGCATTCGCTGGGCTTCACCTTGTACAGACTGAGCTTGGAGAAGATGGCACCGGTGGGACAGGCTTGCAGGCAGGCACCGCATTGTGTGCAGGACGATTCACCGAGTGACTGGGCCAGGTCGGCGGAAACCACCGTCTTGAAACCGCGTTTGGCAAAATCCAGCGTATGATTGGCCTCAATCTCTCCGCAGACCCGGACGCACCGGCCGCAGAGGATGCAACGACCGTGATCAATGACCATGTACTCGCTGAGCGAGTCCACTTTGGTAGCGGGCGTCGTATAAGGGTAGCGGACGTTGTCCATCTGGTAGCGGTAGCCCATGGCCTGCAGCTCGCAGTCCCCGCTCGCTTCGCAGTACATGCAGTAGTGGTTCTTCTCGGTGAACATCAGTTCCAGTATCAGGCGACGGTACTTCTCAATCTTCTCGGTCTTGGTATGAACGACCAATCCATCGCGGGCGGGGTAAGTGCAGGACGGGTTAATGCGCCTCTCTCCCTCGATGTCCACCACGCACATGCGGCAGGCGCCAACGTTGGTGAGACCCTTGAACTCACAGAGGGTTGGTACGTCTATCCCATTCTTTCGGCAGACGTCAAGGACTGTGTCGCCCTCATGGCCATGGACCTTCTTGCCGTCGATTGTCAGCGATATGTCCTTCATCTATTCCCCTCCAGCTTCAGCGTCGCACCGGAGGCATCTGGAGGCCTCCGACATTGCCTCTTGGGCGGTGTAGCCCATGTTGACCTCTTTGAAAGAGGAAGCCCTCTTGCCGGGATGAAGCTCACTGATAGTGACTCTGGATCTTTCCTTGACATCCTCCACGTCCTCAGGCCTGGGTATCAGGAAGGTCTCCTGGTCCTCACGATCTACCCTGGGGCCCAGTTCCTGGCCCTGGAGATATCTCTTAATGGACGATGCTGCCCTCTGGCCCGCGGCTATGGCCTCGATTACAGTCCAAGGCCCGGTGACAGCATCGCCGCCCGCGAAGACGCCGGGCCGGTCGGTGGCGAGGGTCCGGCGATCGGCTGATATCGTGCGTCCCATGCCTATCTTGATGCCGTACTTCTCGGTGAAGCCGGTGTCAGGCCTCTGGCCGATGGCCTGAATCACGGTGTCGCAGGCCACCGAATACTCGGAGCCCTTTATCTGCCGCGGCGTCTTTCGGCCGCTCTTGTCGAACTCGCCGAGCTCCATTCGAATGAGCTCCAGTCCAGTGACCTTGCCCTCCTGGCTCAGCACCCGCGTGGGGGCGGTGAGTTCATGGATATGAATGCCTTCTTCCTCTACTGCCACGATCTCCTCTTCGATGGCGGGCATGTCCTTCTTCTCGCGCCGGTAGAACATGTCTACCTGGCTGGCGCCCATTCTCAGCGCCACCCTGGCGGAGTCGGTGGCGGTGTTGCCGCCGCCGATGACTGCTACCTTCTTTCCCGTCTCCACCTCGCGCCCCAGGTTAACGTTGCGCAGGAATTCGACGGCGTCGTAGACGCCCTTCACGTCCTCACCGGGCACCCTCATCCTTTCACCCAGGTGAGCTCCCAAAGCCAGGAATACCGCTTTGTATCCTTGAGCGAACAGAGCGTCAACGTCGTGGATTCGCGTATTCAACCTGATATCTACACCCAGCTTCTCAATAGCGGAAACCTCTGCGTTGAGCATTTCGTTGGGCAAGCGGTACTCGGGGATGCCCACAGCCAGCATCCCGCCGGCCACCGGGAGGGCCTCGAAAACGGTGACCTGGTAGCCGTCCATGGCCAGGTCTTGGGCGGCCGACAGCCCGGCAGGCCCGGCGCCGACGATGGCCACACTCTCGTTTCTCTTTCCATTCACCTTCGGCGTGTACTCGAAGCCTTTCTCCGCGGCCCAGTCGGCGGCGAATCTCTTCAGGTGACGGATGGCCACCGGGTCATCCATCTGGCCGCGGCGGCACTTGCCTTCGCAGGGGTGGTTGCATACGCGGCCGCATACGGAGGGGAAGGGCATTCTCTGCCTGATCAAGCGGTAGGCTTCATCGAATCGGCCTTCTTTGATAAAGGCGGTGTATCCCGGAACATCAAGGCCCACAGGGCAGGTATGCTGGCACGGCGCCCTGAACAACCCGGCGCAGACGGCTGCCGGGCACTTCTTGTCGATGATGTGGCTCTCGTACTCGGCACGGAAGTGCCGAATGGTGCTCAGAACCGGATTCGGAGCGGTCTGCCCTAGTCCACATAATGAGGCTGATCCTACCATCTCCGCCAGTTCCTGGAGGACATCAAGGTCCTCCATCGTTCCGTGCCCCTGGGTGATCTTGTTCAGAATCTCCAGCATCTTGGGGATTCCGGCTCGGCACGGTAGACACTTGCCGCAGGACTCGTCCTTGGTGAACTGGAGGAAGAACTTGGCCATGTCCACCATGCAGCTATCCTCATCCATGACGATGAGGCCGCCCGATCCCATGATGGCGCCGAGGCTGGTGACCGATTCGTAGTCCACCGGAGTGTTTATGTGTTCAATCGGGATGACTCCGCCGGACGGGCCGCCGATCTGCACTGACTTGAAGGTCTTACCCTGCGGCGGGCCGCCACCGATGTCGAATACCACGTGGCCCAGGGGAGTGCCGACGGGCACTTCGGCTATGCCGGAATTAGTGATCTTACCCACCAGACAGAACGTCTTGGTGCCGGCATTCCCGCCGACTCCTACGCCCTTGTACCAATCGGCGCCTTTCAATACTATCTGGGGGACGATGGACCAAGTCTCGACGTTGTTGAGTGTGGTAGGCTTGTCGAACAGCCCTTTATTGGCCGGGAACGGAGGTCTCTGACGCGGATTGCCGCGTTTGCCTTCGATTGATATGAGCAGCGCTGTCTCCTCGCCGCAGACAAAGGCCCCCGCGCCGGGGAAGATGTCGAGGTCGAAGCTGAAACCGGTGCCCAGGATGTTCTGCCCCAGTAGGCCGTATTCCCTCGCCTGCTTGATGGCGTGATTCAGCGTCTCTATGGCGAGCGGGTACTCGGCGCGCACATACGCATAGCCCTGGCGGACGTTGCCGATGGCAAAAGCCCCGATGAGCATACCTTCAATGAGGGTGTGAGGATTGCCTTCCAGGACGGAGCGGTTCATGAACGCGCCAGGGTCTCCTTCGTCTCCGTTGCAGACGACGAACTTCTCGTTTCCCTGAGCGCTGCGCACCATGCCCCACTTGCGTCCGGTGGGGAACCCAGCGCCGCCTCTACCCCTCAGCCCGGATTTGAGGACTTCTTCCACCACATCATCCGGCTTCATCGAAGTCAACGCCTTGATGAAGGCCCGATAGCCGTCGAAGGCTATGTACTCTTCAATGCTCCAGGGGTCGATCAGTCCGTTGAGGAAGAGGACGATTCTCCTCTGGCGCTTGTAGAACTCGATGTCCTTGTTGGCAGGGGCCGGCTTGTTGGAGATGGGGTCCACATATACCAGGCGTTCCACTATCTCCCCGCGTACCAGGTGCTTCTCGACGATCTCGTCAACGTCGGCGCGGCGAACCCTGGTATAAAGGATGTCACCCGGGGTAATTGTGACGTTGGGCCCTTTCTCACAGAAGCCGCGGCAGCCGATCTTGGTCACGTTCACTCTGACGCGCTTCTCCAGCCCTCTCCTCTTGATGGCCTCGCGGAAGGCATCTTCAACTTCATCAGCACCGGCAGCCGTGCATCCCGTTCCCCGGCAAACGAGGACGTCTATCTGGCGCGCTTCCTTGAACCTGGCGAAATTGGTGTCTTCTCTGACGGCCAGAAGTGGCCTGACCCGCTTCTTGATCTCTTCGAGGTCCTGTAAGGTGTTGATCTTATTCACGTCTCGACCCCCTATTTACAGCGGCTCACTAACTCTTTGACGCCGGTGGGTTTCACGCGTCTGTGGACCTGGCCGTTCAGAGTCACTACTGGGGCCAGAGCACAAGCGCCCAAACAGCGAACGGTGTCCAGCGAGAGGATGCCATCCGGCGTCGTGTCACCCGGCTCCAAGTGATACTCCTTCTTCAGGACGTCCAGGATTCGCTGGCCTCCCCTCACATAGCAGGCAGTACCCAGGCACACCTGAAGGACGTGCTTCCCTCTGGGCACTGTGGTGAAGAAGTTGTAGAAGCTGACGACGCCATTCACCTCGCTGATGGGGACCTTCATGACTTGTGAGATGGCTGTCAGCACCTCCGGCGGCAGGTACCCAACACGCTGCTGTGACTGCTGCAGAACTCTGATCAGCCTGCCCGACCTGCCGGTGTTGAGGTCAACGATCTCGTTCACGTCTCTGAGGATCCTCGCGGCGTACTCGGCGCTGTCTTTGTTGACGGGCAACTCCAAATCCACGCTCTGCTCGACTTTCTGCATGCCTACCTCCTGCCTGTGAAGCCCTGTCTGTCCAAAGCGGAACAACGCTGGAACCCGAAATGGAAAAGGGAGCCCCTACGGCTATCTTGCGAGTGCCAGAGCGCTCCCAGTTGACTATGACGGTTGTCGATACGGTAGACGGCTAGTATCATCGGACTTCTGTTTTGGCTGAGACCTCCTCAGTCCGCCCGGAGCCCATCTTTATACTATCCTAATAACATCGTAGCATATGCCATTCCTTTGATACAAAGCACCTTGCACCGGCTGGGGCTTGTCTGCTCCTGCCAACCACCTCGACTGGCGGGTTGTGCAGATGGCGGTGGCCTTGCGGTACGCTCCTGGAGCCTGTGGTAAAATGGCCACGACCCATCGCCGCAGATGCGCGCGAAAGCAGAAAGGACGACCATGATAAGGAAGTTGAATGCCGGAGATGTGCGGAGAACCTGTGATCCGGCCAGTCTGGGATTTGAGAGCACAGAGACCCTTGAGGCGCCTTTAACCATAATCGGACAGAACCGGGCGCTGAAAGCTCTTCAGTTCGGGCTGCAGATACAGAACTCCGGTTTCAATATATATGCCGCTGGTCTGCCGGGCACTGGCAAGATGACAGCCATCACTGCCTTTCTCGAGCGTGTAGCCAAGGACAAAGACACCCCGGCCGATTGGTGCTACGTCCACAACTTCGACGACCCGTACAGACCGAAGGCACTGAAGCTGAATGCCGGCCAGGCGGTGCAGTTTCAGAGGGACATGCGACGACTGATTGAGACCGCGCAGGCGGACATAAGGAAGGCGTTTGAGAGCGAGGACTACAGCAAGCGGCGAGAGGCTACCGCCCGGGCCTTCAACGAGAACCGGGAGCGGCTCTTCAATCAGCTCAACCAACTGGCCCACGACAGTGGTTTCGCCATCCAGATGTCGAGCATGGGTATCCTGCTGGTTCCGCTGGTGAATGGCAAACCTCTTAGTGAACAGGAAGTCCTGGCGTTGAGCCCCGAAGAGAAGGAAAGCCTGACGAAACGCCAGGAGAGTATCCAGGGGCGCATCAAGGAGGCGGTGACCCAGATGAGAAGCTGGGATCGGGAGATCAAAGAGCAGATAGAGAAGATCGACCGTGAGGTGGTCCAGTTCATCCTGCAGACTTTCGTCGAGGAAGTGGAACGGAAGTACAGCGATGCGCTCGGCGTTTCGGAGTACCTGGAGGCGGTGGGGAACGACATCATCGAGAACCGGGATCTCTTCCGCTCTCCGCCCGAGACTGCCGAGGGCAACCCGTTCGCCGCCAGGGCTCTTTCTGATGCCTTCAAGAAGTACCAGGTGAATGTCCTGGTGGACAACACGAATGTTAAGGGCGCTCCGGTCGTCACAGAGATGATGCCGACCTTCAATAACCTCATCGGTCGCATGGAGAAGGAGGCTCAGTTTGGGGCTCTCACCAGCGATTTCACTATGATTCGCCCCGGCTCCATCCATCGGGCCAATGGCGGGTACCTGGTGATCAGGATGGAGGACATTGCTCAGGAGTTGATGGCGTGGGACGGACTGACGAGGTGCCTCCGTGAACGCAAGATCATTGTAGAAGAGATGGCAGAGCGGCTGGGCTTCCTGACGGTGAAGACCATTCTGCCGGAACCGATTCCGCTGAAGACAAAGGTGATTCTGATTGGCGAGAACTTCTACTACTACATGCTGTACCGGTACGACCGTGAGTTTCCGGAGCTGTTCAAGGTGAAAGCGGACTTCGACAGCTGGATGGATCGGGATGATGAGACCACGAGGGCATACGCTGGTACGCTTTGCAGCGTCTGTGCCAAGGACAACCTCCGTCACCTGGACAGCTCGGCAGTGGCCAAGATTGTGGAGCACAGCTCCCGGCTGGCTGAGGACCAGCGCAAGCTGTCGACCAGGTTTGCCGAGATTGCTGACATCATCAGGGAGGCCAACTACTGGGCGGGCATGCGTGATGGCCCACTAGTCGGCGGAGAGGACGTGTCCCGCGCCATCGAGCAGAAGGTCTACCGCTCCGATCTAATCCAGGAGCGCATCAGAGAGATGATCCGGCGGGGCGTTCTGAAGATAGACACGGAGGGGGAGGTGGTGGGACAGGTGAATGGCCTCTCGGTGATGGACCTGGGCGATCTGAGCTTCGGCCGGCCCACGCGGATCACGGTCAGCACGGCGGTGGGGCCGGAAGGGGTGGTGGATATCGACCGCGAGGCAAAGCTGGGAGGCCCCATACATACCAAGGGCGTCCTCATACTTGGCGGCATCCTGGCCGAACGCTTTGCCGGGAGCATGCCACTCTCACTATCGGCACGCCTTGTCTTTGAACAGAGCTACAGCGAGGTGGAGGGCGACAGCGCCTCCAGCGCCGAGCTCTATGGTCTTCTCTCCAGCTTGGCCGATGCTCCCATCAAGCAGAGCCTTGCGGTCACCGGCTCCGTGAATCAGAAGGGCGAGGTCCAGGCGATCGGCGGCGTGAACCAGAAGATCGAGGGATTCTTCGACATCTGCACGTCGAAGGGGCTAACCGGTCAGCAGGGCGTGCTCATCCCGTCCAGCAATGTGCAGAACCTGATGCTGCGGGAGGACATCGTCGAAGCGATCAAAGAGGGCAAGTTCAGTGTCTACAGCGTAGAGAGTGTAGACGAAGGGATAGAGATCCTCACTGGTGTCCCGGCAGGCAAGCGCCTCGAGGGCGGCAAGTTCGAAGACGGCTCGATCAACGACCGCGCCCAGAAGCGGCTAGAGCAACTAGCCAGAGTCATGCGTGAGTTCGGCAAAGAGAAGGAGAAGGATCGGAAGCCGAGAGCAAGGAGGAACAACGAGACTGGTTAAGGGCCACGTTTGGGCGCTTGCCTGATGCGGCCTTGACAGAGGGTCTAAAGCTGTTATACTTGGTTCTGGACTTGGTTCCCCTCGTAAATTGATACTCTTCACCGTAAGGAGCCTACCGCGAAATACATCTTCATTACTGGTGGTGTGGTTAGCTCAGTTGGGAAGGGAATCACTGCCGCTTCGATAGGCAGAATACTTAAGAGTCGCAACATCGCCGTCACCATCCAGAAGCTGGATCCCTATCTGAATGTCGACCCCGGGACCATGTCTCCCTACCAGCACGGCGAGGTTTTTGTTACCAAGGATGGGGCTGAGACAGACCTGGATCTGGGCCATTACGAGCGGTTCATCGACATCGAGCTGACCACGGCATCCAGTGTTACCACCGGCCAGATCTACAGCTCTGTAATTGCCGCGGAAAGGCGAGGGGACTTCCTCGGTGGCACGATACAGGTCGTGCCACACGTGACCAGCGAGATAAAGAGGCGCATCAAGGAGGTGGGCGAAGCGAGTGGCGCTTCGGTGGTGATTGTGGAGGTTGGCGGGACGGTAGGCGATATCGAAGGGCTGCCTTTCCTGGAGGCCATCCGACAAATGCGCACCGAGGTAGGAAGGGACAACGTGCTCTATATTCACGTGACTCTACTGCCATATATTTCGGCCACCGGAGAGCTCAAGACCAAGCCGACACAACACAGCGTCAATGAACTGCGCCGCATAGGCATCCAGCCAGACATCGTTGTCTGCCGCAGTGACTATCCGGTCTCCGAAGGGATCAAGGACAAGCTGGCGCTGTTCTGCAGCGTTGAGAAGAGGGCTGTCATACCGCTCATGACCGTACAGACTATCTACGATGTTCCTCTGATTCTCGAAGAGGCTGGCTTGGGCAACCTCATGATGGAGATGCTGAGAGTATCCGATGGCAGTGAGGACTTGAAGGAATGGCGAGCGCTTGTGGATGCGATGAAGGTTCCCAAGGAGCCCATCCCCATTGCCTTGGTTGGCAAGTATGTGGAACTCAAAGATGCGTACATCTCGGTACGTGAGGCGCTACGCCATGCGGCTGCCCAGATTGACTCGGAGGTCGACATCCATTGGGTGCAGTCTGAAGACCTGGAGAAAGACGAAGGCAGCATCGACAAGTACCTGGGCTCTGTGCAGGGGATTCTGGTTCCCGGCGGTTTTGGGTACAGGGGCATAGAGGGGATGATCAAGGCGGCGAAGTATGCCAGGGAACGCGAGATCCCTTATCTGGGCTTATGCTTGGGCCTGCACGTTATGGTGGTGGAGTTATGCCGCCACGTCTACTGCTCGGAGGAGCCCAATTCCACCGAGTTCGCTCCCAAGACCACGTACCCGGTTATAGACCTGTTGCCCGAGCAGCGGGGCATAGATGCGAAGGGTGGCACGATGCGGCTGGGCACCTACCCGTGTCACCTTGTGGAAGGGGGTCGCGCTGCGGCGGCGTATGGTCAGCCCGTCGTCTATGAGAGGCACCGCCATCGATTTGAGTTCAACAACGACTTCCGTTATACTCTGGAGCAGGCAGGACTCGCTGCCGCCGGTCTGTCCCCCGATGGCAAGCTCGTTGAAATTGTTGAACTCAAGAATCATCCCTGGATGTTAGCTACCCAATTTCACCCTGAATTCAAATCGCGGCCAAACAGGCCACATCCTCTTTTCCTTGATTTTGTCAGGGCATCGAAGCGGACCATGCGCGAGGGAGCGCAGCATCCTCTGCCTCTGCATCAACAAGAGGAGAAAGCGGGAGACTGATGCATCTCTACCTGGACACGGCTGAAATCGATCAGATCCGGAAGGGAGTGAAGCTGGGGGTAGTAAGCGGAGTTACTACGAATCCCAGCCTGGTCTACAAAGCCGGATGGACCGACTACAAATCGGCTGTCCAGGAGATATGCTCCATAGTGAAGGGGCCGGTCTCTGTGGAAGTGCTGAGCCAGGAAGCAAAGTCAATGATAGGAGAGGCGCGGGCGATGGCCAAGTGGTCGGAACACGTGGTCATCAAGATTCCCATGTGCGATGCTGGCCTGGAGGCAATATCGGTTCTGTCAAAGGAGAACATAAAGGTCAATCTCACCCTGTGCTTCTCGCTCAATCAGGCTATGCTGGGAGCACTGGCGGGAGCCAACTACGTGAGTCCCTTTGTAGGCAGGTTGGACGATGTGGGAGAGAATGGCATGGCGCTGGTGGGCGATATAGTCTCCTGTTTTGACCACTACAAGTTCGGCACCCAGGTTATTGCCGCCAGCATCCGACACCCGCTGCATTGTGTTGCTGCTGCGAAGGCGGGTGCGCATATCTCCACGGTGCCGTACGGAGTATTGACGCAGATGATCAATCATCCGCTCACCACAGTGGGCATAGCTCGATTCCTGGAAGACGCGCAGAAGGCCGCAGGCAAAGGATGAGGGGAGAGTGCATATGAATTTTGCAGAACTGGGAACCAAGAAGAGGGAGGACCTCCTGGAGATGGCCAAGGACATGGGCATCTCCGGTTACAGCAACCTGAAGAAGCAGGAGCTCATCGTTTCGCTTCTGCAGACTCAGGCGGAGAAGGATGGGAACATCTTTGCCGGCGGCATGCTGGAAATCACCAACGATGGGTATGGCTTCCTGCGCGGTGGGAATCTACTCCAGGGACCGGGCGATGTCTATGTTTCGTCGTCTCAAATACGCCGTTTCGGGCTCCGCACCGGCGATTCGGTGATGGGTCAGGCCAGACCTCCCAAGGAGGGTGAGCGTTATCAAAGCTTGCTTAGAGTCGAGTTGGTCAATGATCTGGAACCGGAGCTATCGAAGGGCCGCCCGCACTTCGATACCTTGACTCCTATCTTCCCAAACAAGATCTTCAACATAGAGACAGTCCCGGAGAACGTGGCCTGTCGCTTGATCAATCTGGTTGCGCCTATTGGAAGAGGCCAGCGTGGTCTGATAGTCTCTCCTCCCAAAGCGGGCAAGACGATACTCCTGAAGCAGATTGCCAATGCTATCTGCACCAACTATGAGGACGTGCATATGATGGTGTGTCTCATTGGCGAGCGGCCTGAGGAAGTCACTGATATGAAGCGTTCCGTCAGGGGTGAGGTGATTGCTGCCACCTTTGATGAGATGGTGGAGAACCAGACACACGTCGCGGAGCTGGCTCTGGAACGGGCGAAGCGACTGGTGGAAGCCAAGACAGACGTGGTGATCCTGCTTGATGGGATCACCCGCCTTACCAGAGCCTACAACCTGGGGGCGCCTTCCAGCGGAAGAACCCTGTCGGGCGGCATCGATCCCGTGGCCTTGTATAACCCCAAGCATTTCTTTGGTGCTGCCAGGAACATCGAGGAAGGCGGCAGCCTGACCATATTGGCGACCTGTCTGGTAGACACCGGCAGCCGTATGGACGACGTGATCTACGAAGAGTTCAAGGGCACCGGCAACATGGAGTTGCACCTGGAACGCCGCCTGGCGGAAAGACGCATCTTCCCGGCCATCGACATACCACGCAGTGGCACCAGGCGTGAGGAACTGCTGATGGATGAGCAGACTATCAAGCAGATATGGCTGCTGAGACGCATGGTCAGCATGATCGCGTCTGACTCAAGTACGAACGCACACGAAGGGACTCAACTGGTCCTTGAGCGTTTGTTCAAGACCAAGACCAATGCTGAATTCCTGGCCACCCTGAGCAAGGGCACTCTAGGCTGATTGGCTTTCCCCGCTGCCGGGCTTCAACACAGGTATCCCTTTCCGGCACAGGGGACATTCCTCAGGTCTGTAGGTGGGTACAGACGTCTTGTAGCAGCTAAACAGGGGTGCGCCAAAACCGACAGCTCCCTCGCTTCTGTCCACCAGGACTCCGATGCCAATCAGTTGCCCGCCCTTTCTTTTCACCTCGCTGATCACTTCGCGTACGGATCCCCCGGTGGTCAAGATGTCGTCGACCACCAATACCCGCTCTCCGGGCATGATCTCAAATCCGCGGCGGAAGACGCGAGTGGCCCCTTCGCGCTCGGCGAAAATGCTTCGCAGGCCGAGCTGCTTGGCCACCTCGTAGGAGATGATGACTCCGCCGGTGGTGGGCCCGGCTACCAGCTGGACGTTCTGATCCTGGAAGTGGGTGGCAATCATGCGGCAGAGGCGCTCGGTGTGACGTGGCTGCTCCAGGACGCGGAATTTCTCCCAGTAGACAGGTGAATGGAGCCCCGATGTGAGGAGGAAATGCCCTTCCATGACGGCGCCGGCCTCCCGGAATATCCTTTCTGCGTCGCTGGTCGTTTCTTTCATGCTCTCCTCCTCCGGTTCGTCAGACGGACTATATCGTAGCAGAGACGACAGGTGCTATCATTAGTGGCTGACACGGTCGTCTCAGAAAGCCTCTGGAGTGGCCCAGGTTTCTCTTAGACAGCGTAGATTATAGGCCATTTGCCGATCGATGTCGTAGCGGCGAACTTGCACCAATGGACGATATAGAGCTGATTCGCGCCAGCCAGAATGGGGATTTGGACAGCTTCAACGAGCTGGTGCGGCGCTATCAGAAGATGGCCTACGGCGTGGCCTTCCGGATGCTGGGGGACACTCAGGCAGCCGAGGATGCCACTCAAGAGGCCTTCTTCTCTGCCTGGAGGAACATCCGCCGCTTCAGAGGCGGCAGCTTCAAAGCCTGGGTGCTCCAAATCACGGCCAATGCCTGCCGGGATCAGTTGCGGCGGCTCAAGAGACGCCCCGTTGTTTCCCTGGAATCCCTGCCTTATGACCCTCCGTCGATGTCCACCGAGTCTCCCGAAGACTACG
Organism: Chloroflexota bacterium; assembly: GCA_036787015.1. Classification (GTDB taxonomy): domain Bacteria; phylum Chloroflexota; class Dehalococcoidia; order UBA2247; family RBG-13-53-26; genus JAFGCL01. The sequence continues at coordinate 6,242 of DAIQQD010000009.1, read as the reverse complement.
CTGTACGAAAAGAGATGGCGGAGCATGTTCAGACAGGATTGACAACTCTTTCCCACGAACAGCGGGTAGCGGTCGTCCTCTGTGATATCCAGGGACTCAGCTATGAGGAGGTGGCGGAGGCCATGGGATGCTCTCTGGGGACGGTGAAATCGCGCCTCAATCGGGGGAGGACCCACCTGCGGGACTACTTCGTGAAGATGGAACTTATTTCCACCGAATTGCGTCATAACAAATAGATAACACACAAACAGGGGGAGACAATGTGGCGGGCTTTTCGGAGGTCTAAGAAAGACCGGTGCTCCGGGACGCGGGGTGCGCTTTCCGGCTACGTGGACGGGCGCCTGAATCCTGAGGAAGAAGCGCGGATAGAGGAGCATCTGAACACGTGCCGGGGATGCCGGGAGGATCTGGAGTCCCTGCGGGCGACGGTGGCGTTGCTGCGCCATCTGCCGGAGGTGATGCCCTCTAGGAGCTTTGCCCTGGCTCCGGTCAAATCGTTGCCGTGGCGGACAGTATTGCCGGGGCTGCGGTTTGCCACAGCCGCAGCCGTTCTGCTGCTGGCTGCGGCGTTTGCTGTGGACTGGAGTGGTGCGTTTGAGGGTGGTATTGTCTTCAATCCGCGGTATGATTCCGATGCTCTGGGCATTTGGGGCGCTGGGACGTCTGAAGAGGGCGATTCCTATTGGGTTGTTGCCGGAGTGGAGAACAACATTGACGTTGTATCCAAAACGCGAGTGGAACTGGTGGTGCCTGACGGCACCGACAACGTATCCGTGGCGGTAGATTCCGTGGCGGGCGATGGCGTGGTCTACGGGGCCATGAAGTCCGTTCCAGGCGGAGTGCCGCAGCTGGTGCTGACGAAGGACGGGAACGAGGTTGGCACTTGGGGAGAGGTGAAGGCGTACTCGATGGTGTCTGCCTCCGATGTCGAACCGGACCGCTACGCCACCAACGACACGGAGACCATGGGGTCGATCCTTTACGCCATCATGAAGGAGCAGGATGGAGCGTACCTCAACATGGTGCCGGCGTCTAGTGACAACAACTTGCTCTACTCATTCAATCTGGGTGAAGCCAAGAGAGAAGTGAAGCCCGCTGATAATGATGACTGGCTCCTTGCTCTGGAGTACGGCCTCATCGCGCTAGTGGCTGTTCTCGGAAGTGCCACGGCAGCCCTGTGGCTCAGGCAGAGGAGGGCGAGGGCGGCGGAAGCCAACAAGGGCTAGAACTAGAACAGCCCACGTTGCGGGTGCGGCTGACGCGTCGATAATAGAGGGCCTCATTGAGGCTCTCTTTCTTTTGGCCGTTCTGACGCTTGTTTGCAGTTCAAAAACGCAGATGCTAGAATGGCGGCATGATTGAGAGGGCTGACCAGCTTCCTGTGCAGGCGGTCGAGCGCAGGCGCAGGGCTTCTGATCGTATAGACTACATGGATCGCGCGCTGTTGCTGGCGAGGCTGGCTCTGGTGCATTCCAGCCCGAACCCGGCAGTGGGAGCGGTCATAGTCAAGGATGATGTGATTGTGGGGGAAGGTTATACTCAGCCGCCCGGCTCGGCACACGC
>DAIQQD010000009.1:0-4579 GCA_036787015.1 Chloroflexota bacterium | reverse complement strand
AAGTACACGCACACGGGCTTGCCCTTTGTCATCGGCAAGTTCGCGATGAGCCTCGATGGGAAGATAGCCACCAAGACCGGTGAGTCCCGGTGGATAAGCGGCGAGCAATCACGGAGGTATGTCCACACACTGCGGAGCCAGATCGACAGTATTATGGTGGGAGTGGACACGGTCATCCGGGATGATCCCCAGCTCACTGCGCGGGCTGGCTTGGCGGGGGGGAGGGTGGAGAAACAGCCGCTGAGGGTGATTGTGGACAGCAAGGGCCGTACTCCGCCGACTGCCAAAGTCTTCCAGGTGCCCGGCAAGACGCTGGTAGCCATGACCAAAGGAGCGGATCCGGAGAAGACCAAGGCCCTCAATGGGGTGGGTGCGGAGGTAGTGGAATTGCCGGCAAAGGGTGGGATGGTGGATCTTGAGGAGTTGCTGAGACTGCTGGGCCAAAGGCACATCGTCAGCATGATGGTCGAAGGTGGGGCGGCGGTATTCGGCTCGCTCTTTGAGGAACGGCTGATTGACAAGGTGCTGGCTTTTGTGGCTCCTATCGTTATCGGCGGTCACGGAGCAAAGAACCCGGTCGAGGGCAAGGGGGTGGAGACGCTGTCCCAGGCCACCGGCTTTACTCGGGTGAAAGTAGAGATGGTGGGCAGCGACGTTCTGATTAGCGGCTACCTTGCCCGGTAGCCCACTCCCGGACCACTGCCCGACCGGACGCAGATGGATAGAAGGAAGAGAGTAGATTGTTCACTGGGATTGTTGAAGAGGTGGGTACCGTCAAGTCGATCGGCTCTGGCAAACTGGCGGTCGCTGCATCGGTCGTGCTCGAAGGCACCCGGCTTGGCGATAGCATCGCCGTCAACGGGACCTGTCTGACAGTGACCGCACTCTATACCGGTTCATTCTCGGTGGACGTGATGCCGGAGACCCTGAAGCGGACGAATCTAGGGCAACTGCGTCCGGGGTCAAGGGTGAACCTGGAACGGGCGCTGCTGGTGGGTGGGCGTGTGGGTGGTCATCTGGTGCAGGGTCACGTAGATGCCACCGGCAAGGTTCTCTCACTCGTGCCCGAAGGTGGAGCCGTCATTGCCAGGTTCGCCGCGGCGCCGGAAGTACTGCGGTATGTGGTGGAGAAGGGCTTCATCGCTGTGGATGGGGTGAGCTTGACTGTCATAGGATATGATAGGAGTTCCTTCAGCGTTTCGCTGGTGGGTTATACCCTTGGCAACACGATCCTTGCTGGCAGGAAGGTCGGAGATCAAGTAAACTTGGAAGTGGATATTATGGCCAAGTACGTAGAGAAGCTCAGGGAGGGCCGTGGCGGCGTCACGCTGGATTTCTTGTCGGAACACGGTTTCACTTCCAGACCCAGCACCTGATCCGAGGAGAGAGCCCAGATGCCACTAGCTACGATTCCAGAGGCAATAGAAGACATCAAGTCCGGCAAGATCATCATCATCGTGGATGATGAGGGCCGAGAGAATGAAGGCGATCTGGCCATTGCAGCCGAGAAGGTTACTCCGGAGGCCATCAACTTTATGGCCAAAGAGGCTCGCGGTCTGATATGCATGCCGGTCATAGGGGAGAGGCTGGAAGAGCTCAGGATCCCCATGATGGTTCAGGACAACACCGCTCGGTTCTCCACCGCGTTCACCATCTCTATTGAGGCTAAGCACGGCGTGACCACCGGCATATCGGCTCAGGACAGGGCTACCACCATAAAGACGGTGATCAACCCGGCTAGCAAGCCGGATGACATCGCCCGTCCGGGCCACGTGTTCCCCATCAAGGCCAGGCCCGGCGGCGTCCTGGTGCGCGCCGGGCACACCGAAGCCGTCGTGGATTTGGCCAGGATGGCAGGGCTGTACCCTGCTGGCGTCATATGCGAGATCATGAATGAAGACGGCTCTATGGCCCGCCTGCGCCAGTTGGAGGAGATGGCGGCCAAATACAACATGAAGATGGTCAGCGTGGCCGACCTAATCACTTATCGGCGCCGCCACGAGAAGCTGATTCACCGGGTGGCGGAAGCCAAGCTGCCTACCAAGTTCGGCGAGTTCACTGTCATGGCCTACCGGAGCACGATTGACCCTGATGAGCATCTGGCCTTGGTGTATGGTGATGTGAAGTCCGGCGACCCGGTGCTGGTACGGGTGCATAGTGAATGCCTGACCGGTGACGTCTTCGCCAGCCTCCGCTGCGATTGCGGCCAGCAGTTGGCCATGGCTATGCAGGCTGTGGTCGCCGAAGGGAAGGGCGTGGTTCTCTATATGAGGCAGGAAGGCCGGGGCATCGGCCTGCACAACAAGCTGCGGGCATATGCTCTTCAGGATCAAGGTATGGATACCGTTGAAGCCAACGAGTTGCTGGGCTTTGCGGCGGACCTGCGCGATTATGGAATCGGCGCTCAGATTCTGGCTGACATTGGCCTGGAGCGCATTCGCCTGCTAACCAACAACCCCAGGAAGGTGGTGGGGTTGGAGGGTCACGGACTTAAGGTAGTGGAAACGGTGCCCATAGTGGCCCCGCCCAACACATACAATGCTTCTTACTTGGAGACGAAGGGTGCGAAGCTGGGGCACCATTTTGTGCCCAAGAAAGACTAGGAGGGAAAGATGAAGAAGGTTTATCAGGGAGCACTGCTGGCCCAGGGACTGAAGTTCGCGCTGGTCGTGTCACGATTCAACGAGTTCATCTCCTCCAGGTTGCTTGATGGTGCTCAGGATGCTTTGCTGCGCCACGGAGCCAAGGAGGAAGACATCGAAATCGCTTGGGCCCCCGGTTCCTTTGAGATCCCACTGATTGCCCAGAAGATGGCCGAATCGAAGAAGTACAGCGCCGTCATCTGCCTCGGCGCCATCATCCGCGGCGGGACGCCCCATTTCGACTACGTCGCTGCTGAAGCCAGCAAGGGCGTTGCCAAGGTGTCGATGGATACCGGCGTGCCGGTGATGTTCGGCATAATAACCGCTGACACCCTGGAGCAAGCCATCGAACGGGCGGGAACCAAGGAAGGCAACCTGGGTGCTAAGGCCGCTGTCGGCGGCATCGAGATGGCTAACCTCATCAAGTCCTTGGCACCCTAGAGTAACCTACGCGAGGACCTTGAAGACCTTGTCGCCTCGCCGCACCCGGTCAGGCACTTTGACGCCAATGGAGTCACCCGGTTTGGCTTCACTAACGTTGGCGTTGTGAATCTGCATCGATTCCACCACCAGTTCCAGATCAGTGGTGTGACCCTTGATGTGGATCTTCTCTCCAGCCTTGAGGTCAGCGGTCAGGTCGACGCCCGCAACCACTGGCCGGGAGAAGAACTCGGTCACCATTCCCACTTCCAACTCTGTGGCCATTTCGAATCACCTCCCTTCCTCAGAGGATCGCGAATTCGGAGTTGACAGGCTCAACTGCGAATATCTGGACTCGGATCTCTGGGCCCCTTCACCCGCCTCTCGAGAACGGCCTTGCTGAGGACGACCCGCCGATGACATTTCAGGCACTTGATGGTAGCGTCTGTGCCCGGAAGCCCCACAACCTCCCATTCGCTGCCGCCGCAAGGATGCGGCTTTTTCAGGCGCAGTATATCGCCAAGATGGAATGTCCGCAATAGTCTACCCGTCCGGGCGGTTGGACAGGATGGAGTTGATCTGCCGGCGCATCTTGTCGGTGGCTTCCCTAGCTGCCCGGTCGAAGTCGCTGCCCTGCGAGGCATAGAGAATCTGCCGGGAACTGGCGAAGATGGCTCCTTTTCCCGTGGCGTCCGCTCCGTATCTCACGGCCAGGTCGAGGTCTCCCCCTTGCGCGCCAATCCCTGGGATCAGCAGAGTCATGTGTGGACAAATTTGCCTTACCTGCTGCAAATCCTCGGGGTAGGTGGCGCCCACCACCAAGCCGATATTGTCCTCCCGGTTCCATTCCTGCGCCTTCTCGGCTACCACCTGGTAGAGCCGGTGTGGTCCATGAGCTGATGAGCAAGCCAAGTCCTGGAAGTCGGCGGCACCGGGGTTGGAGGTGCGGCAGAGGATGAAGACGGCCTTGTCCTTATAGTTGAGGAAGGGCTCCAGAGCGTCGAAGCCCATGTATGGATTCACCGTAGCGGCGTCGAAGCCAAAGACATCGAAGAGAGCTCTGGCGTAAGCCTTCGCCGTGTTGCCGATGTCGCCCCGCTTCGCATCGCCGATCACAGGCACCCTCCCGGCGATGTGTTCCACCGTCTTCTGCAGCGCCAGCAATCCATCGGTGCCCAGCGCTTCGTAGAAGGCCAGGTTGGGTTTGTAGGCGCAGACCAGGTCGGAGGTGGCGTCGATGATGGCCTTGTTGAACTCGAAGACGCCCATCTTGGGCATCAACTGGGGATCGGGGTCCAGCCCGAGGCAAACCAGGCTCTGGTTCTTCTGGGCTATCTGGAAGAGCTTAGTGTTGAATGTCATCTGCTCATACCAGTGGCTGACTTCGCAGGCTCACGAACCTGTGACATGAACCGTATTCAACCCCCTTCGATCCCCCAGTCTTGGGGGAAGGAGTATAGATAATTGGGGGACACCCCCAACCCCCCGGCAGGAAGCTTCCTCCTGCACCTCCGTGT
>DAIQQD010000298.1:0-2111 GCA_036787015.1 Chloroflexota bacterium | reverse complement strand
CCAGGGTTTGGCTCATTGGCAGCGTGAAGAAATCGCTCTTCTTGATCTCGCCCTTCGTCTGCTCCTCGAAAAGCCGCATCACATCCGGTGTGGTTATTCTCATCTCCTTGAGCTTGTTGCGGTCAATCCTGCCGGAGAAGCTCACCGGCTGAAAGACGATATGCCGGATCACGTCAGAGTTATCGGCAACATAGCGGATCATGTCGCCGACCTGGCTGTCGTTGACTCCCTTGACAATGGTGGGCACCAGGATGATCCTGTTGTAGCCTACCTTTCTGGCGTTCTCAATGACCTTCTGCTTCACCGGCCAGAGATCACGCCCCCTCGTCGTCCGGTAGGGCTCAGAGGTGACGCCGTCGAACTGCAGGTATATGTACGCCTCGAGGTCCCGCAACTTCTTGACGTACTCGATGTCCTCAGCCAACCGCACGCCGTTCGTAGCCACGACAATGTAGTCGATGCCCAAGTCCCTCTCCGTCTTCAGGATGTCGAACAGATCCTCTCTCACTGTCGGCTCTCCGCCGCTGTTCAGTATCCCCTGAACGATGTTGGGCTGGTTCATCTCCTTGGCATACTCCACAATGGCTTTCACCTGGTCCAGCGTCGGTTCGTAGACATAGTCCGCTGAATGAGCCGAAGCAAAGCATATGGGGCATTTCAGGTTGCATCGGTTGGTCAGGTCAATCATCAGCAGGGTGGTGTGGGTGGTGTGCTTCTGGCACGGCCCGCAGTCAAGCGGACAGCCGAGCTTCGATTCCCTGGGCCTCGACATTCCGGTGCCGTCATCCCTGAACTTCTCCGCCCTGACATACTCCTCGTAGTCGCTCCAGTAGACGTCCTCGAAGCTGCCATGCTCCGGACAAGTTTTCTTCATTATCACCTGACCGTCGATCTCCCAGAGTTCGGCCTCCAGGAGATTCAGGTCTTCAGGGCAAACCGACGTGGTCTTCTTAAGGAGCAACATCAAACACCTCTACAATCAAGGGACAATCGGGGCGTCTTTCCCCCCAAAAGCGTTGTTCCGATTCTATCATTGACATAAGATGAAATCAAAGCTGGGCCACTGGGGAGCGACAAGGTAATCCTAATCCCGCACCTTGCGCCACCCGGTCGCCAGCCTGATGCCAGGATGCGCGTTCTTGCTGACGGCATGCGCTTCAAATCCGGGGTGGCAGAACCGGCCTGATCCCTGACCGGACAGAAGGAAAGAATTGCGACATGACTCCTAGGCCTTCTTGGGGTTCTGTGGGGCCGAGACCTCCGGCGCATTGCCGAAGTAGACCTTCGTATGCGGCCAGGGAATCTCTATGTTCTCCTCATCAAAGGCCTTTTTCAACCTCAGGCGCAGTTCACCCGTCACTGCCCACTGCTGCATGGGCTTGGTATCGCCCAGTATCTTGATGTCGATCGCGGAATCACCCAGGTTGTCCACCCTCAGAACCTGCGGCGGCTTCAGGATCTGCGCCGACCAAGCGGAGTCCTCCGCCAGTTCTCTGCCTACTCTGTTTATCACCGCTATGGCCTTCTCCAGGTCAGTGCCATAGCCAACGCCGATGTTCAGATTGACCCTGGACCAGCCCTTGGTAAGGTTGCTGGCCACTCTGATCTCACCGTTGGGCACCGAGTGCACCACCCCATCCATGTCTCTCAGTATCGTCCGTCTCAGATTGATGTCTTCCACCAAGCCAGAGGCGTCGGCGATCTTGACGACGTCGCCCCTCCGGTACTGGTTTTCCAGGAGAATGAACAGCCCGGCGATGATGTCCTTCACCAGGCTCTGGGCTCCGAAGCCGATGGCAATACCGACTACTCCCACACCGGCGATCATCGGTGCTATGTTGAGGCCGATCTCGCTGAGCATCATGAAGGTGACTACGGCTATGATAACTGCCTGCAACGAGGCCACGAGTACCCCGGACAGTGTCTCCGCCCTCTTCTTGACCTCTTCCTCAGTCTGATCACCCCGAGACCTCTGGACTGCCTTCCCAATGCCTTTGGGGATCGCGGCTGTTGTCAGAAGCACCAGTGCCAGGCCGACCCCCCATAGTAGACCAAGAGGTGGGCCGTGCACTTTGAGCCAGGTCCTCACCGTCGGAAGCACTCCGCTTTCG
>DAIQQD010000297.1:0-2111 GCA_036787015.1 Chloroflexota bacterium | reverse complement strand
GCGCTCCACGGCGGACTCGATCTCAAAGAACTCCCGTTCCTTGAAGCCGAAGGGCCTGGCGATCAGGGCGGAGGGGACCACCTGCACGCGGTTGTTGTAATCCCGCACGTTGCCGTTGTAGAAGCGGCGGGCCCTCTGGATGCGGTCTTCCGTGTTGACCAACTCTTGTTGGAGCTTGAGGAAATGCTCGCTGGCCTTCAGCTCGGGATAGCTTTCCACCACCGCCAGTAACCTCTTGAGGCTGTCCACCAGCACGTTCTCGTCCTTGGCCTGTGAAGCAGGTGAGCCCTGGCTGGCCACCGCGGCGTTCCGGGCCTGGGTCACCCGTTCCAGCGTTTCTCTCTCATGCGCGGCATATCCCTTGACCGTGCTCACCACGTTGGGGATCAGGTCGTAGCGCCGCTTGAGCTCGGTATCGATGCCCGACCACGCTTCGTCGCAGTGGTTGCGGCCCCGCACCAGCGCGTTGTAGATGAAGGCCACCCACAGGATGAGCAACACGACAATGCCCACAACAACGAGAATGACGATGGTCGTTGGATTCATGACATTGCGCCTCCAGTGCCGATTCCTTTCAGTTCACGCACCACCGATTCGGGCAGGTTATCGAGGATGCCGGTTACCAGGTTGAGTACCGACTCGAATTCCCCCGGGGAGAACTCCACCTGGCCCGAGTAGGCCGCCACCTGGGTGCCCTGGAAATCGATGTGGAAGCGGGGATGGTCCAGCATCAACTCCAGTGTCTTCTGATGCAGGACATCGTATGCCCAGCGGCGGTCGGGCGACTTGACGGCAAATCTCTGGCTGAACTCGGTGGATTCGAAGTCGATGGCGTCGAACCCGACGAACTCCGTCACCTTATCGAAAAGGCGTTGGGGACGAATGAACAAGGGCTTGAGCGGGAAGCCGGCATCTACCACCACGGCGGAGAAGTGATCCTGGCGGGCAGGGTTCAGGCCATGGCTGCTGGCGGCATTGGTTTCAGAGTGGTAGTCGAAGCCGCACATCACCCGCTGGCCGGAAGTCCCCACCATGATGTTGCAGCCATAGCGGTTGTCTCCCTGCTGCAGACACTTGAAGGGCTGGTAGCGGAATCCTATCGAGTAATCGTTCTCGGGGAGGAACTTCAGGCCGTTGGCCCGGGCCCACCCGGCCAACTCCTGGCGGCGCCTGTCTCTGAGGCATGCCTGCTCCCGGACGGCCAGCCAGATGGCGGTTGCCACGGCGGCGATGATGAGGATGATGAGTGCCAACTGCATAGACTGCTCCGGATATCCGTCATTCTCTCATACCTCGGTCGGCCAAGACAACAGGCTCCAGATGGGCGGGCAGACCGGCTGACCAACATGCGGAATCCGCTATGATCCCAGCTGCGAACGCTTTCCCCTCAGTTCCTCGACTACAGCAGGGGGCAAGTACTCCAGGATAGTTGTCACCACCTTCAGCGCCGAACTGAAGTCTCCCAGAGAGAAGGTCCTGTTGTCGTAGTAGGCCATGACCTGGGTGCCCTGGAACTCAATATGGAAGCGGGGATAGGTCAGCATCAGCTCCATGGTCTTCTGGTGCAGGACATCGTAGGCCCAGCGGCGGTCGGGCGCCTTCACGAAGAACTTCTGGCTGAACTCCGCGGACTCAAAGTCGATGTCCTCCAGCCCGACGAACTCTGTGAGCTTGTCGAAGAACCCCTCGGGGCGGATGAAGAGTGGTTTGAGTGGCAGGCCGGTATCCACCACCAGGGCTGAGAAGTAGTGGTGGTGGGTCTGGCGCCCGCCTTTGCTGTTGCTGGAGTGGGTCTCGTAGTGGTAGTCGAAGCCGCACGTCACCCGCTCGCCTGTAGTCCCCAGCATGATGTTGTAGGCATAGCGGTTGTCGCCCCGCTGCAGGCACTTGAATGGTTGGTAGCGCATCCAAATCGAGTGGTCCTTTTCGGGGAGGAACTTCAGGCCGTTGGCCTGGGCCCATCCGGCCATTTCCTTGCGGCGCTTGTCCTTCATCTGGCTGCTCCAGACGGCGAAGCCGATGCCAATCCCGATGAAGGCGATGATGATTATGACAAAGAAGATGACCGGCATCAGTTCCTCCAGACCTGCGTCATTCTCTCACAACTCTCT
>DAIQQD010000099.1:0-7662 GCA_036787015.1 Chloroflexota bacterium | reverse complement strand
TACTGGTCAGCCGGTGCAGCAGCAATGAGGATGAGGACTGTCCCGAAGAGTACGGGGTTTGCCCTGGCTGTGGCCATATCTGCCACCGAGAAGAGCCCCTTCAGGGATATTCCCAAGAAATACGACGAGATAAACGAGGCCACTATGAACGACCGCATTATTAAGAGACTCTGGCCTCAGTTCCGTTCGATCTACAGTTAGAACAACGTCGAGAAGGAGCTTGGACAATGGCTATACGGGAACTAGACGATATGCTGCAAGGCGGGCTTGACCAAGCCGTTGACCTCATGGCGGTGGCGGCTCACAACAGTTTTCGTTTCGGAGGGACCAATACCGTCAAGATCATTTGTGTTGGCAAAGAGGAGATGACAAACATCGCGGAGTTCTGTTACTCCATGGGTGACATGTCTCCTCTTGCCGCTCGAGACGGCAGGTTTCTAATGGAGCTGGTCAAGGAACCATGCGCGCTGCTCGTAGTCGGAGACAAAAGGAAATCTGATTTCAACTATGACTGCGGTGCGTGCGGCTATAGAAGCTGTGGTGAGATGAATAGGGCAGAGTGCGTTGAGGCACTTACCGCGAACGGCCCCAGCTGCCAATTCAAAAACATGAACGTCAACATCGCGGCTGATGCTGCCGCTGCCATGGCCTGGAGGCTAGGGTTGCACTGCAGAGTCTTCAGTACACTGGGCATGGGTGCCTTCGCATTGAAGGTAATCGACGGTGTGGATTTTGCTGTCGCCGTTTGCGTCAGCGTGGCCAAGAAAGACCCCTTCTTTGACAGGCATCAGTTCTGGACTGACGAGTATTGGGATGAGATATTCAAGAAGGAATTCCCCACATACACCAGGGGATTCATTGGAGCTGTTGAGGACGAAGACTAGGTAGACGGGGGCAAGCATGAGCAAGGCTCATCTGAATCAGGTTATTGCTTCACACCTGGCAGAGATCAAAGCAGAAGAAGACCCAGGTAGACAGATATATATCTTCGAGAAAGGCGACCTTGGCGAAGATATACTCACCTACAAGGACCTCTACGAAAACTCCAACAAGATAGCCCGATTCCTTCTAGACAGCGGTGTTGGCAAAGGCGATACGTACGCCGTTTTCATGAGGAATCATCCTGAGTTCGTATACTCTCTTCTCGCTGGTCCGACCATAGGTTCGATTATGGTCCCCATAGACCCTCGCTCGAGGGACGACCGCCTGAAGTTTCTGGTGAAAGATAGCGGTGCCAAAGCAGTCATCGTATCAGGTGAGTGCCTGGACCAGCTAGAAGAGGTAGTGAAGGATCTGCCTTCTTTGAAGCTAATCTCGGTTGCCTACAGACCTGAACAGGGTATCGAGGTAACAGGGAAGTACCATGCGTTGAACGAAATCCTCGAGAGGACCTCATGGAAGGTTGTAGAGCAGCAAATAATGGACGTCCGCCATCCTATGCAGATTATCTACACTTCGGGAACGACTGGAGACCCTAAGGGCGTAGCCATACGAAACAACAGAACCGGACTGTTCAACATCCTCACCAAGATCGTCTGGAAATACGGGAACGACGATGTCCTCTACAACGGACTCTCCTTAACGCACGGCAATGCTCAAACAGTCACCCTGTTTCCTGCGTTCAGCATGGGCATCAAAGCGGTTTTCAGTGCCCGTTTCACCAAGAGCAGGATATGGGACATATGCCGGAAGTACGGTTGCACCTCCTTTTCACTTCTGGGTGGCATGATGGCCAATATATACAATGAACCAGAAAGAAAAGACGACGCTGATAATCCAGTGCGCGTGGTCCTCAGCGCCGGTACACCTCCGTCTCTCTGGGAAAGATTCGAGAAAAGGTTCAATGTGAAGGTCCTGGAATGGTATGGTTCAGTGGAGGGTGGGTTTGCCTACAAGCCGATAGGAGAGGGCCCAATAGGTTCATTCGGCAAGCCTGTTCCCGGAGTGATGGAGATGAAGGTGGTGGACGAGAACGACAGTGAAGTCCCGGTGGGGCAGACTGGTGAGCTGATCAGCCGACAGCTTAGGGGCGAAACAAAGGTTGACTACCTCGGAAAGCCGGAGGAGTCTAAGGAGAAAACGAGGGGTGGCTGGCTGAGGACCGGCGATATGGTGCACAAAGACAAACATGGCTGGTATTTCTTTGACTATAGGAAGGGTACCGAACTCCGCAGGGCGGGAGATTTCATCCAACCTGACTATATTGAGACGGTAATCGGGAAGCACGAGGACGTTAGCGAGGTCTGTGTATATGGGATTCCGGCTGCCTCAGGCGCGCCGGGAGAGAGCGACCTTGTCGCCACCGTATCCCCGTTGGAGAATCACACCATTGATCCCAAGTCAATCTTCGACCAATGCAAGAAGGAGTTAGCAGCTAACTATGTCCCTTCGTACCTCCATGTTCTAGGAGAACTCCCCAAGACACTCACGGAGAAGCCTCTAACGCGTGAGCTGAAGCAATTGGCTGACAAGGGCGTGGGCAAAATGTACAAGTTTGAGGACTACAAGTAGACAACATCGTCGTGTGAGGTTCCGCTGCTTCATAGTTGGCTACGGAGCGAGCAGCAGGGAATAATACAGATTCGGAGGTCTAGTCAATGCCATACCAAGAACTGAATCTCGATCTGACCGAGGAACACAGACTCCTCAAGAATGAAGTGCACAAATTCGCCGTCGAGGTGCTCAGGCCGGCATCTATAGAGCTGGACAGAATGTCTCCAGAGGATGTAATCAAGAAAGGCTCCCCTTACTGGGAGTGTATGGCTCAAGCGTACCGCAATAACTACCACACGGTGCTCATCTCCGATGAATACGGAGGCTTGGGGCTCGACCCGCTGGGCGTACACATCTTCTGGGAGGAGTTGGCATATGGAAGCGTGGGGTTCGCTGTTTCTCTAGGGTGCAGTTGCTTCTCTTCGTTCTATGCAACCCTGCTTTGCAACGATTACCTCATAGACAAGTTCGTTACTCCTTTTGTCAACTGCAGAGATGCCAGCGTGATGAGCTGCTGGGCCATAACCGAGCCGACCCACGGTTCCGACAACCTGATGGCTGGAACTCCTCTCTTCCGCGACCCTTGTGCCTTTCAGGAGGTTAGAGCGGTCAAGAAAAGGGGCAAATGGGTTCTCAATGGTCAGAAATCGGCATGGGTTTCAAACGGGCCTATTGCGTCAGATGCAGCCCTCTTTGTCAACATCGACCCCAAGATGGGTTTCGCCGGAGGGGGCATAGCCCTGGTCGAGCTCAACCAGCCTGGTGTTTCCAGAGGTAAACCGCTCAACAAGATGGGACAGAGGGAGTTGCCGCAGGGTGAGATATTCTTCGATGATGCCGTATGTCCTGACGAACACATGATTATTGACCCCGAGAGCTACGAGGCAATCACCGAGTTGACTCTCGGGCATGCCAATGCAACCATGGGAGCGTATTTCACAGGCGTGGCGCAGGCAGCCTACGATATGGCCATACAGTACAGCCGCGACCGGGTGCAGGGTGGCAAACCCCTTTGCCAACATCAGATAGTGCAGAGGAAACTGTTCGACATGTTCATCGGCATTGAGACAGCCAGAGCGTTCTCACGAAGCGCCATGGTCTTCAACATGAACACTACGCCGCCCCTGGTGCAGTACTCCATCGCGTCGAAGGTATATTGCACGGAGGCAGCCTTCAAGGTGACTAGTGAAGCCATACAGCTATTCGGAGGCCACGGCGTGACCAAGGATGCCCCTATAGAGAAGCTGTTCAGAGACGCCAGAGCCGGCATGATAGAGGATGGATCCAATGATTCCCTCTCTCTTGCCGCCGGAGAGATGTTGCTGAGGGAGAGTCGCCAGCCATGAACAACGTCTATATTATCGGCGTGGGCATGATACGGTTCGCTAAGTACCCCGACGGGACTGTGCGCTCAATGGCGGAAGAGGCCATTCGACTTGTGCTCCACGACGCCGGCTTGACTGCTCAAGATATGCAGGCAGTGTTCTTTTCCAATACCTTCTGGGGTATGTTCTCCAATCAGCACTCAATTCGGGGGCAGGTAGTTCTTCGAGGTATGAAGATCGATAGAATACCGGTTACTAATGTGGAGAATGCCTGTGCCGGAGGCTCGACTGCCCTTCACCTAGCGTACGCTGGCATACGGGCTGGCATGTATGACGTGGCATTGGCACTCGGCTCGGAGAAGATCAGCCATCCCGACAAGAATGTCTCGCTCGGAGCATATGCCTCCTGCATGGATGTAGAGAACTTCCTGCAGCACATAAACATGATCATGGAGGTTAGCAAGACCTTCAAGGTCAAGATACCAGAAGAACAGACTGCGCCGGGAGAGGGTCGCAGCATCTTCATGGATGCCTATGCTGCCGCCGCGCGCTGGCATATGGATAGGTTCGGATCAACCCAACACCATCTGGCTGTGGTGTGCTCCAAGAACCATTGGCATGGATCCTTGAACCCTCTTTCCCAGTATCAGAATCCCATGACCGTTGAGGAAATACTGGCAGACAGACCCGTTGCATATCCACTGACTCGGGCCATGTGTGCACCTGTAGGTGACGGCGCCGCAGCAGCCATAGTCTGTTCAGAGGGATTCCTCAAGAAGCTCAGCGATTCTCGACCGGTCAGGATATTGGCGTCAGTGTTGGGTCAGGGAGCAGATAGAGGGCTTGATGAGACCGATATCGGTGAGAGGCTGTCCAGGCAAGCCTATGAGATTGCCGGACTCGGACCGAAGGACATCGATGCCGCGGAACTGCATGATGCCACTGCTTTTGGCGAACTTCATCAAACCGAGGCGATGGGTTTCTGTCCTCTGGGGCAGGGTGGTCCCTATGCCATGTCTGGGGCCACCAAACTCGGCGGCGCGAGGCCTATAAACACCAGTGGCGGACTGGAGTGCAGAGGGCATCCCATAGGCGCGTCCGGACTCGCCCAAATTCACGAGCTGGTAACACAACTCCGAGGTGAAGCTGGAGTCCGTCAGGTAGCTGGGGCACGCATAGCTCTTGCCGAGAATGGCGGCGGCAATATCGGTGTAGAAGAGGCTGCCATGTGTATACACGTGCTCGAAAAGGGTGAGTGACAGCGCTCTCACACAGTATCCAGTCTTAGTCTCTCCAAACCGTGCCTTCATTTCCGACTCGGAGGTTCAGCGAATTGTCGAAGTCTGATCTAGGAGGCAAGAACGTCCTCATTACAGGCGCTTCGTCTGGAATAGGCAGGGAACTGTCCAGATGCTTCGCTGCTGAGGGCAGCAATCTTCTACTGGGATGCCACCCATCTGAAAAGGACATCCTGGAAGGATGGGCCAGCGAGCTGAGAGCGATGTACGGGGTCAGAGTATCAGCCTTGCCTATCGACCTTTCGGACGAGAGGGGTCCCGAGACTCTGTATGGTTCTGTCAAACGAACCGTAGACAGGATAGATGTACTGGTGAATAACGCAGGGATTCTGCACTACGGTGATTTTAGTGAAATACCTCTCAGAGATCACGAGTCGTTGGTCAAGGTTAATGTGATCGCCTACTTGAAATTGATGAGGTTTTTCTTGAATGATATGGTGAAGGTTGGTGAAGGCAGGATACTGAACGTGGTGTCCGCTGCAGCCTTCCAGGCAACGGTCTACCATGCGACATACGGCGCTTCCAAGGCGTTCATCCAAAGCCTCAGCGAAGCGGCGAACGAGGAGCTCAAAGGCACTGGAGTCAGTGTCTTCACTTTCAACCCATCATATACCAAGACGCCCCTTCTTAGTCGTGGAGGATTTCCGGAAAGAGTCTGGTGGTATCGAATTAGCGGACTGAGTGATCCAGCAGATATGGCGCGCAAGGCCATGAAAGCCTTCAAACAAGAGAAGCCTCTGTACATTCCAGGAATACGGAACTGGCTGGTACATTCAGTTCTGGTAAGAGTGATGCCAAGAAGCCTTCTTAATACCCTGAGCGGATGGGTGTTGCGAGAGGAGCGCTGAAGGCAAGCCGAACAAGTCGGCACCTGAAACCCTGATCAGTAGCTAGGCAGTCGCCGTTTTGTGCTTCGGGGACTGGCATTGGGTCGTTTCCGACTCCCTAACCGGTACCTCGAAATGAACTGGAATGGTGCAAGGCAAGAGCAGTGCTTCAGGGTTGTGCCGATCAGCCAATCGGCCTATACTCTCCTCACCGGGAGTCTCTTAACCGGGAGTTACCTGGGGCTAGACCAGGGTCAAGTCAGAAGGTCACCCCGGAAACAAGTCAGAAGGTCATAATTGGGGGTTTCACGCTCAAGAGGGTCGTAGTCCACGCTTGGTGAGCAGACCTTTTGTCTGGCAGTCAGAAGGTCGTGGGTTCGAGTCCCACCAGGTCCATTTTCTTCTTGAATCGACACCCTAACTAGACAAGAGCCCGTGTCGCACCGCTGATTCAGATTTCGTGAAACCGAAGTGGGATGGGGCAGGGCGACTCGATCCTGATCTGGTCATACCTCTCTGTATCCAATCTGAGTTGAGGTGGTACAATGTCGCAGAAGGCGAGGAAATACACTCGCTGACACATTCAGGCCAAAGCAAGGAGGACCGCCCATGGAAGCCGGATTATCCCCCCGCCCTATTGAACGCAATGTAGCCATGGAACTAGTCCGCGTGACCGAAGCGGCCGCTCTGGCCGCCGCCCGTTTCCTCGGGATGGGCGACAAGAACCTGGTGGACGGCGCAGCCGTGTCCGCCATGCGTTACGTCCTGGACCACGTTCGAATGGATGGGATCGTGGTCATTGGAGAGGGGGAGAAAGACGAGGCTCCCATGTTGTACATCGGGGAGCAGATTGGAGACGGCTCGGGTCTGAAGGTTGATGTTGCCGTTGACCCGATAGATGGCACTACTCTGGTGGCGAAGGGTCTTCCCGGAGCCATCTCTGCCGTGGCGCTCTCAGCCAGTGGAACGATGAACTGCCCCAGGCAGCTAGTGTATGTGAACAAGATTGTCACGGGATCTGAGGCAAAGGACGTAGTAGATATTGACGCGTCGGTGGCAGATAACCTTAAGAACATCGCCAAAGCCAAGAAAAGGAAGGTATCGGAACTCACAGTGGTGGTCTTGGACAGACCACGCCACGAGCAGTTGCTCTCCGAGATTAGGAGTGCCGGCGCCCGGATCAAGTTGATCTCCGATGGCGACGTCGCCGCCAGCATACAGGCCGCTTTGCCCGAAACAGGGGTCGATGTGCTCATGGGAATCGGAGGCACGCCTGAGGGAGTCCTCTCCGCGGCCGCCATACGTTGTATTGGAGGCGGTATTCAATGCAAAGCCTGGCCCCGTGATGAAAAGGAAAGAGAAGCAGCCATAGCCGACGGGGTGAATCTCGACAAAGTCTACAAGACGGAGGACTTGGTGAACAGTGAAGACGTATTCTTCGCTGCCACCGGGGTCAGCAGCGGCGAGATGTTAAAGGGTGTACGTTATTCCAGCGGCGGAGCACAGACGCAGTCTTTGGCAATGCGCTCTCGTTCTGGCACTATCCGTTGGATTGATTCGTGGCACAACTTCGAACGACTGGACAAACTCAGCTCCTTTGAGTTCCATTGAGAAGCCAGTTGCGTGAATAACAGGGAGGCAACATGGGCGGGTGCTTGTTAGTTATCGGTATTGTAGTCATAGTCCTTTGGCTACTGGGGTTCGTCGTGCTTGATCTAG
>DAIQQD010000296.1:0-2121 GCA_036787015.1 Chloroflexota bacterium | reverse complement strand
GAATGCTAGCATTGAGAACAATTCATCAAGTAACGGAGGCAGAATGGCTTACAAGTACGTCAAGTATGAGAAAGAGGGCGAGATCGCCACGATCACGTTCAACAAGCCCGACAAGATGAACTCCTACGTCATCATCTCCGTCGGAGACGACTTCAAGGAAGTCCTGGACGCGATCACCCGGGCGGAAGAGGATGACGAAGTCAAGGTCATCATCTTCAAGGGCGCTGGCCGCTGCTTCTCTGCCGGCCAGGACCTGAGCAAGGTCGGATTTGTGTATGGCTTTGGCACCGAGAAGACCGATGCTCGTCCCAGCCAGAGAATCAGACTGAAGATGGACAGGATGGGTATCAGCGATGGATACAAGAGGTTCTTCTTCTGCTCCAAGCTGACCATCGCCCAGGTCCATGGCTATGCCCTGGAAGCGGGCCTTATGATCGCGATGCTCTGTGATTTCTTTATCTGTTCTGATGATTGCATGATGGGCTTCCCCGGCCAGAGGATCGGTTTCGCCGGCGGCGGCGAGCACACCTTCGGCCATTTGATGATGACCGTTGGCATGCGCCGCGCCCTGGATCTATACATTTCCGGCAGGCAGATCAACGGAGTGGAGGCGGAGCGCATCGGGCTGGCCGGCAAGTCAGTACCGGCTGACCAGCTGGAAGGCGAGGTCAAGAAGCTGGCCAAGGAGCTCTGCCTGATGCCTCGAGACGGCATCCGCATCGGGAAAGCCTGCCGCGAGCTCTTCTACGATCGCATGGGCCTGACGGATTCCTTCGCCTACGGCTACATCACCCATACCCTGTTCACCAACGTGAAGCACGAGCCTGGCGAGTTCAACTTCTTCCGCGAGAGAAGAGAGAAGGGCGCCAAGGCCGCCTTCCATGAGAAGGACGAGATTCGCGAACAGGCGGCGAAGACAGTCAAGAAAGCCAAGAAGTCCAAGTAGGCCGGGCCTAGATATCCGAAGCATAACAGACGGGGCAGGGTGAAAACCCTGCCCCGTCGGCATTCTCGAGAGGCCACAGTCTCTGACCAAGGGAGACAGACGAGGGCGAAAAGGATTCAGGGAGATGAGGTGTGGCGGCGGTTCCCTAGATGGTGCCCTTGAGCTTGGCGAAAGTCGAGGCCAGCCCTTCAGGCAGCACCCTGGCATCGGCCAAAACGGGCATGAAGTTGGTGTCCCCTGACCAGCGAGGCACGATGTGGGTGTGAGCGTGGTCGCTAATCCCGGCTCCGGCTATCTTTCCCAGGTTGATGCCGATGTTGAATCCGGCGGGATAGAGGACGCTCCGCAAGGCCTTGGTGCATCTCCTGACGATGCTGAAGTGGTCCATCAACTCCTCGTCCGTCATGTCCTCGATCGTAGCAATGTGGCGGTAGGGTGCTACCATGAGGTGGCCTGGATTGTACGGGAACTTGTTCAGGATCACGAAATTGAGTCTGCCGCGGTGGAGAATGAGGTTGCACTCATCGTCGTCTTCCCCGGGTTTCTGACAGAGAATGCAATCGCTGGGCTTCTCGTTGAGGATGAACTCCATGCGCCACGGCGCCCACATATGTTCCATGTGATCTCCCGCCGTGTATTGTAACTTTGAGGCCTCTGATAGTCAAAGGGGAATGCGGATTTGATTTCGAGCGGTGCGCTGCCTAGAATAGACTCATCGAGTGGGTGCGGATGGTGTGATCACGCTATGTCCGAGAAAACGGAACGCCGGCCGGGTTGGCTGGACAAAGCGAAAGTGCGAGTCAAGAAGTCCCTGGGGATGAAGGTCATATTGTGCGATACCTGCAAGTGGGACTGGCGTGGTGCTTGCCATCACACCGAGCGGCCCAATGCCACCTGGTGCCCCGACCATGAGAAACGGGGGACGTAGCTGGCCCCGATTCCTGTGTGGGCTTCGGTCGTGTGAATTGTGGGCTCTCTCAGAACTGGCGTATTGACCGGCTCATCATGTCCCATTACCAGTGGGCGACAGTAGCCGGGCCGGGGGTCGGCATTCTGTTTGATCGAATCAGAGCAGCACTGAAGGAGGAATAGCAGCAATGGACGCCAGACAGCCAGTGATTGTGAGTGCAGTCAGAACAGCCATCGGTTCCTTCGGAGGAGTCCTGAAGGATGTG
>DAIQQD010000098.1:4153-7695 GCA_036787015.1 Chloroflexota bacterium | reverse complement strand
AGGGACTCGTCCCTGCCGGGAGTGCGAGGGTGTCCCTCGGTTCTATTCTTTCTTTTCCCCCAAGATTGGGGGCCGGGGGGTTGAAATCGAGCACGGAGGCAGCGGTGTGTCATTACGCATCACTCTGGATTCCCGCCTCCGCGGGAATGACAAGAGGAACGTCGCAGTCATTGGAGGGATCGTTCCCAAGAGAGTGCAGGGATTCGTCCCTGCCGAGGGTCTGGGGGTGTCCCCCAGTTTCCCTTATTCTCCCCCCAAGACTGGGGGACAGGGGGTTGAAGAGAGGCATCAGCCTCCAACTCTGAGCAAAGGAGCAACATGGCACTGAGAGAGATTCGCGCCGAGGAAGTAACGCAGGCAGTAGCCCAAATGGCCAAGGAAGCCAACTTCTTCCTCCCCGAAGACGTGCTCAACTCCATCAGGCAAGCGGTGGGCACCGAGGAATCGCCCCTGGGAAAGGCCACTCTGGAGAAGATACTGGAGAATGCCACCATTGCCGCCAACGAGCGCGTGCCGTTATGTCAAGACTGCGGCCTGGCCGTAATCCTCGTCAGATTGGGACAGGACGTTCACATCGCTGGCGGCGGACTCTACACTGCCATCGAGGAAGGCGTGAAGAAGGGCTACACCGACGGGTATCTGCGGAAGTCGATGGTGCAGCATCCGTTCTCGTCCCGAACCAACACTAAGACCAACTGTCCGGCGGTCATTCACACCGAGATCGTGCCCGGAGACAAGCTCAACATCGTCCTGATGCCCAAGGGCGGCGGTTCGGAGAACATGAGCCGCCTGGCCATGCTCTCCCCGTCGCAGGGAAGGCAAGGGGTTATCAACACCGTGGTCAGAGCGGTCGACGAGGCCGGCAGCAATCCCTGCCCCCCGGTGATCGTCGGAGTGGGCATCGGTGGCACCGCCGAGAAGGCCTCCCTGCTGGCCAAAGAGGCGCTGCTGCGGCCGCTGGGCCAGCCCAACGCGGACCCGGAAGTCGCCGACCTGGAGAAAGAGCTCTTCCAGAAGGTCAATTCCCTCGGGATCGGCCCGCAGGGATTCGGCGGCAGCACCACCGCGCTGGCGGTGCACGCCGAGGTCTTCCCCGCCCACATCGCCAGCCTGCCGGTGGCCGTGAACATCCTGTGCCACAGCGCCCGGCACAAAGAAGTCACGCTGTAGCAGAGCCTGCCGGGGAATATGGGGGTGTCTGCGCATCACTGGCAAGCTCCTCTTCGCCATCACTATCCAAAAACAGGGGTGTGCAGAGGGGCGAAGCCCCTTTGTCGAGGGTCTGGGGGTGTCCCCCAGCCTCGTTTTCTTCTTCCCCCAAGAGTGGGGGATCAAGGGGGTTGACCCCTGAATAACCCCGTGCTGGATCGAGTTGACAATTCCAACGCGGCGCGCCTAGAATTAGGTCGTCCTTCCCATACTTGACGGCGTGGAGACTAGCACATGGTTGAAATGAGCGTTGACAGCATACGAGTGAGCGTGATGAACTCCCAGCGGGTGGTCATCCTGAAAGAGACTCACTCTGACCGGTATTTGCCCATCTGGATCGGCCCGGCGGAAGCGGATGCCATAGCCGTGAAATTGCAGGGTATTTCCGTTCCCCGGCCGCTGACGCATGACCTTCTCTTCTCGATCCTCAACGCTCTGGGGGCCAAGATCAAGTCCATCTTTGTCAACGACCTGCAGAACGACACCTTCTTCGCCCGGATCTACGTGACGGCCAACGGCAAGGAGATCGAGATCGACTCCCGTCCCAGCGACGCCATCGCCATCGCCGTACGGGCCAAGGTACCCATCTACGCCGCGGAAGAAGTGCTGGAAAAGGCCGGGATAGTCTTCGACTCGTCAGGTAAGCCCATGCACAGCCATGGCGAGGACGAGAAACAGGGCATCAGCGATGAAGAGCTGCGCAAGCTGTCCGCGTTCACCGACTTCATCAACACGCTGGACATGAAGGACCTGGGCGACATGGGCGACACCAAGGACCCAAAGGACCAGAAAGACCAACAAGACTAGCGCTCGGGTGTGACATGGACGAAAAGTTCCTCAAGAAGCTGCTAGCCACGATGAAGTGCGGCATGTGCGGCAATCAGTATCAGTCGGGCAACGTCAACATCCTGGGACACAAAGAGGACCTCTGGTTCCTCTCCGTCTTCTGCCCCTCCTGCAAGACCCAGGGGTTGGTGGCTGCCGTGGTCAAAGAGGGCAAGGTGACCGAAGTCCTCACCGAACTTACGCCGGAGGAGCAGAAGAAGCTCTCTATGGCCACACCGCTGAGTTCCGACGACCTGATGGACATGCACTCATTCCTCACGGATTTCAACGGCGATTTCTCAGCGCTGTTTGGGACGTAGAGCCAGGGCACATTTGGCCCTCTCAGCCTCCCCACCGTAGACCCAAACGTTGTCTCATCCCTGTCTGTGAGCTCCCCTCAATCAAGGTAGACAAGCGTTAGACAAGTCGCACCCCAACAGATTTCGGCCGGCAATACAGTTGCAGCAAGGACACAATCCAGCCGACTCCCGTCAGGCCGGCTTCAGCTTTCGCAGCTCGAGTATCAGAGGAGGAAGAACCTCGCGGAGGTCACCGACGATACCGACGTCGGCCGCCTGGAAGATGGGTGCCTGGGGATTCTGATCGACGGCCAGGACGAACTTGGCCCTCTCAAACCCCGTGGAGAAATGCATCGCCCCGGAGGCTCCCAGGCTAATGAACAGGTTCGGGCCGATGACTTTCCCGCTCTGCCCGATCATGCAGTCCGAAGTGATCCAACCCTTGTCCAGCAGAGGCCTGGTTCCAGCCACGGCGCCTTCGAGCACCTCGGCGAGCTCCCGCACTAGGTCCATGTTGCCCAGCGCATTGACCCCCCAGCCGGCGGCCACGACGACATCCGCTTCTTCGATGGGGAGATCGCACTCCGCTTCTTCCGTCATCTCCACCGTCCTGGCCCTGAAGAGTCTATCGTCGAGCCGCGGGGCGACTCTCAACACCTGGCCCTTTGTGTCTTTCTTCGCATCGGGAACGACAAAGACGCCGGGCTTGACCGTGGCCATTTGCGGTCTTTGCTGAGGGCAGATGATGTCCACCCTCTTGCCACCTCCCCACCCCGGGACAGTCTGATGCAGAGTGACCACCCCATCGCAGTCTTCCATTCTCAGGTCTATGCAGTGCGCGGTGAGCCCAGTGCCCACCTTGGCCGCTATGCAGGGTGCCAAGTCTTCGCCGATGGCCGTGGCTCCCAGCAGGAATATCTCCGGCCTGTGCTCTTTCACAAGGTCAGCTATGACTGCCGCGTAAGCCTGGTTCTGATAGTGCTCCAGCCTGGGATCATCTATGACATAGACCTTGTCCGCCCCATGTGACAGGAGTTCCGGAGCCAGGTTCTCAACGCCGCTGCCCACCAGGACAGCAACCAGCCCTGACCCGAGCTTCCCGGACAGATCCGCTCCCTTGCTCAGGAGCTCCAGGCTGACCCGAGCCAGTTTGCCCCTCCTCTGCTCGGCGTATATCCAGGTCTCTCCGTGATGTCCGTTACTTCCCAT
>DAIQQD010000098.1:0-4053 GCA_036787015.1 Chloroflexota bacterium | reverse complement strand
ACCGCGTCACTTGACACATGTTTGGGGCTACCCTGCAAAACCTCAGACCGGCGATCTTTCTTGAACTCCCAGACGCCGGCCACCCGCGTGGGCGAGCCGGCAAGTCCCAGCTTCTCGGCGGGCAACCCGAGGTCCTCGGCCCTGTATGTAGACAGCTTCTTGCCAGCCACCTGAATGATCCCCATCACGTCGGGAATACGCGGCTCGTTGATCGCTTTATTGACTGTGATCAGTGCCGGCAACGTCAGATCCACCTTCATGCAACCGTTATCCAAGTCGGCTTCCACCAGGCAGGTCACATCGCCCGTGAACTCCATGGCTCTGACGTTGGTGGCATAAGGAACGTCCAGGAACTCGGCCAGCATCGGTCCCACCATCCTGGTCCCCGAATCGACTGTTTCACTCCCGCACAGGACCAGGCTGAACGGGCAGAACTTCTTGATAGCCGCAGCCACCGTCAAGGCCGTGGCATAAGCATCGGCCCCGGCAAAGGCTCTATCGCAGAGCAGGATAGCCTCATCCGCCCCCATAGCCAGCGCCTCCTCCAGGGTCTCCCGAGATTGAGGCGGGCCCATGGTTAGCACCGTGACCTTGCCCGGGAACCTCTCGCGCACTTGCAGCGCGGCTTCTACGGCATTGCGGTCGACCGGGTTCATGACCAGAGGCACGCCCTCTCTCCGGATAGCCTTGGTCAGCGGGTCCAGCGTGATCTGGCCGAAGTGATCCGGGTGAGGTACCTGCTTGATGCAAACTAGCGTGTCCATGTCTTCGTTCTTTGTATGCCTCTACTTTCAGTTGGTGATGGCCCGGCCAATGACCACCTTCATAATCTCCTGGGTGCCACCGGCGGTCAGCAGTTCCAGCATGTCTCTGAGGTACATCTCCACCCGGTATTCCGGCGACTGGCCGTAGGCGCCCATGGCCTGCTGCGCTTTGAGGCAATTCCTCAGAGCCACATCGACGGCTAGAAGCTTGGCCCGGGCAATGTCCACTCCCAGGTCCTTCACGCTCTTGCCCTGGTCCAGGAGCACGGCGGGGCGATAGGAGACCCACCGCGCCGCTTCGATATCGGTGCTCATCTCCACCAGCATGAACTGCAGCGCTTGAAGGTCAGAGATAGGCTTGCCGTACAGGACCCTCTCTCTGCAGAATTTCAGCGCCCCTTCATAGGCTCCCTCGGTCGCTCCCAGAGCCACACCGGCCGCTCCTGTTCTGCCAATGGCAGATATTGTCGGCAGGGCAGCGGCCATGCCGCGTCCTTCCGGCCCAATGAGATTCGCCTGGGGCACATGACATTCGGTGAAGGCCAGTTCATTCACGGATATAGAGCGGAACCCGGCCCGCGGTTCTCTCCTGGTGACTTCAAACCCCGGTGTTCCCTTCTCCACAAAGAAGGCGCTGAAGCCGCCATTGCTCTTGGCGACAAAACCCAGCACGTCGGCTACTTCGGCGTTGGTGATGTAGGACTTGCGGCCATTGACCACGTAGCCGGCCCCGTTGCGAGTGGCCGTGGTCATCATAGCAGAAGGATCGGAACCACCGGTCTGCTCGGTGACAGCAAAGGAGCTTACCTTAGCCCCCTTGCAGAGGTCCGGGATGTAGCGCTTCTTCTGTTCCTCGTTGCCGAAATTCTCCAGGGCGTACATCAGCAGGTTGCCGGCCTGGAAGAAGAACCCGAGGCTGGGGTAGACGCGCGCCATCTCCTCGATGACTACTATCCTGGCCAGGTGCCCCATGCCTGAGCCACCGTATTCCTTGGAGTTGACCAGCCCGATGAGACCCATCTGTCCCATCTGTCGGACCAAGTCAAAGGGGAACTCCCCCTTCTCATCAACCTCCAGGACCTTCGGCGCCACCCTGGTCTCGGCAAACTGCCTGGCGGCCTTCTTGAGCATCTCCTGCTCTTTGCTGAACCCGTAATCCATTTCCCCCTCCTCTGCCAGTTGACATGCAAATGCCAACAGCGTTGCATCAACTCCAGGGCGGTGATGCGAGGGTTCCTCGCAAGAAGGCTCCGGACCCAGCGCATGATCAGTCAGGATGGGTAGCCCGATGTCTGACCGCCCCCCCTATTTGGCCGGCTGTTTCAACAGCCTCCAGTCAGACATCAGACGTGACTGATACAAGACCAGTACGATCTACGGCCTGCGCCGCAAGACATGCTTTGTAGAACTTGTCTTGATATCGGTCAGGATCATATCAGAAAGCGCGCGGGATTTCAAGCAAAACCTGCCCCTGAGCGTGAGTTAGGGTATTTGGCATGGTGGGGTAGACGAGAGGCTACCCCCTCAGTTTGTGTATTGCCTCGTCCAAAGGGACTTGAACCTGCTCCCCTTTGGCCATGTCCCGCAGCAGCACAGACCCGCTCCTCAGTTCCTCTTCTCCAATGACCACCGCATGTGAGAAGCCCAGAGCATTGGCCTGCTTCAACTGCGCTTTCAGGCTGCGATCGTCTACGGCCAGCGTCGCTGCGATGCCCGCCTGGCGTAGCCTGGCGCTCAGCCTCACAGCCTCTCTCTGTGCCTCCGGCCCGAGGTGGGCCACATAGACTCTGGCTGCCGACGATTCCGGCGGTTGAATCCCCTGCTTCTGAAGGTTGAGGATGATCCTCTCCATGCCAGTAGCGAAGCCAACGGCCGGGGTGGGCTTGCCATCCAGGATTTCGATCAGGTTGTCGTACCGCCCCCCGCCACCGATGGTGCTCTGCCCCCCCACATCGAGGGGTTGGATCTCGAATACCGTCCGGGTGTAGTAATCCAGGCCACGGACCAGGTAGGGATTCACCTCGTATGGTATCCCCAAGGTAGCAAGACAGTCCTTCAGCACGGCGAAATGCGCCTGGCAGTCAGGGCAGATGTACTCGGTGATCCAGGGAGCGCCCTTAACCAGTTCATGGCAGTTGGGGTTCTTGCAGTCGAGCAGACGCAGCGGGTTGCGGGAAAGCCGACTCTGGCAGTCCCGGCAGAGCGATCCCTCATGACCCAGGTAGTAGTCCTTCAGGCGCTGCAGGTACTCCCGGCGGCAAGAGCGGCACCCGATACTGTTGAGCTGAAGAGTCAGGTTCTTCAGACCCAGAGATGCGTAAAGACTCCAGGCCATGTCGATGATCTCGGCATCCAGGGCGGCATCCGCCGCGCCAATGGCCTCGCAGCCGAACTGCTGGTGCTGGCGGAACCGGCCGGCCTGCGGCCTTTCGTACCTGAAGATAGGCCCGAAATAGAAGAGCCTCACCGGCTGAGGCAGGTTGTGCAGGCCGTGCTCGATGTAGGCGCGGCACACGGGCGCCGTGCCCTCCGGCCGCAGGGTGGCCTTGTCGCCGCCGCGGTCATCGAACGTGTACATCTGCTTCTCCACGATGTCCGTCTCTTCGCCAACGCTGTGGAGAAACAGGCCCGCATCCTCGAATACCGGGGTATCAATGCGCTGATATCCGTAGAGCTGGCATATTTCGCCGGCTTTCTCCGTGACCCACTTCCAGTAGCCCTGTTCTGCGGGCAGGACGTCTTTGGTACCTCTGGGCGCCTTGAACAAGATCGGCCTCCTTAATGTAGCAAGAATATATTTGTGAACTGGCCAAGTCAAGAAGGCCAAGGAGTCCGATGGCTTTTTTCAACCCCCTTTGATCCCCCAATCTTGGGGGATTGACTTGAGATACTGGGGGACACCCCCAGACCCTCGGCAGAAGGGCTTCGCCCCTCTGCACATCCCTAGGGGAGGCCGTGTTTGATATCAATCCGCCGCTTCTGATATCCTTTCTGTGGTTCGCCCAAGAGCGACTCTCCGGCTACGAAGGTGATGTAGAGATTTAGGGGGCAACTTGGATTTCGAGCTTTCCGAAGACCAGAAGATGCTGCGCAAGACTGCCCGGGACTTCCTGGTGAACGAGTGCACCAAGCCGTTCGTCCGGGAGATGGAGCGGGATGAGAAGGGTTACTCGCCGGACCTGTGGCAGAAGATGGCCGACCTGGGGTGGATGGGACTGCCGTTCCCCGAACAGTGCGGCGGGTGGGGCGGGAGCTTCCTGGACCTCGCGGTGCTGATGGAAGAGATGGG
>DAIQQD010000295.1:0-2138 GCA_036787015.1 Chloroflexota bacterium | reverse complement strand
TTTATTCTGTACTTGGGGACGTATACTCCGTATCCAATGATTCCGCTCATCATTCTCTCCTTTACGGCTCACGACCGATGATGTTGATGGAGGAAGCACCGAATCCGTTGCCGCCAACATTGTGGCTCAGAGCGATGCCCTTCTTCAGCTTGACCTGCCTGACTGGCTCGATGTCTTGCCGCAGTTGCCAGAAGTTCTCGGCTATCTGGCCTATGCCTGTAGCCGCTATCGGATGTCCGTGCGACTTCAATCCTCCACTGGCGTTGATGGGTGTGTGTCCGTCCTCCCGGGCCCAGTAGCCTTCCTTAAGGAGCTTGTGTGCCTCGCCCTTCTTGCAGAAGCCGATGTCCTCGACGTTCATCAGCTCGGTATTGGTGAAGCAGTCATGAACCTCAGCTAGGTCGACATCGTCCGGCCTGATTCCGGCCATGGCGAAGGCATCCCTGGCCGCGAATATGGTGGCCGGCATCTCGATGAAGTTCTCCTTGTCCCACATGTCCTTATAGTCGCAGCCTGTGGCAGTTCCCAATACGTACACCGGTTTGTCGGTGTACTTCTTAGCCAGATCAGCGCGGCAGACTATGGCGGCCGCGGCGCCATCGGTCTGCGGACAGCAGTCCAGCAGGTGCAGTGGCCAGCAGATCACCGGGCTGTTCAACACCCTCTCTACAGTGACCTCGAAGCGATACTCAGCATACGGACAGGCCACGCCGTTATGATGGTTCTTCACCGCTACCCTGGCGAAGTCCTCCATGGTGCAGCCCAACTGATGCATCTGCCTGGTGGCGTACAGGGCCTGAAGAACGGGGCCACCCATGCCCAGCATCCAGGAGGGATGCAGGCCCAGGATGCCGCCTCCAGCGGCTCCTCCGGCCGCTATCAGTGATTCCACTCCGGGTTTGTCTCTCATCTTCTCCGCGCCCAGGGCCAGAACGACATCGTAGGCTCCGGAGGCTACTCCCAACACGGAGTTCCGGAAAACGTCGTTGCCGGTGGGGCAGCCGTTTTCCAGTCGGCTGATGGGGATGCCGCGAAGTCCCAGGACCGAGGCCAGGGTCGTGCCTTCACGTGACCCCTGCCCGATCATGCCGCCGCCGCTCCACTGGCCAAACCAGGCCGCCTTGATGTCCTTCGGGTCGAACCCCTTGTCGACGCTCTTCACACACTTCATGAAGGCTTCCTGTATCATGTTCTCGAGGCCCTTGTGGAAAAGTTCCCCAAAGGGGATCAAGCCCACGCCGATGATGGCTACCTTGCCTCTGATGCTCATGCTAGGCCTCCTCTACCAGTCTGAACTTGTAGCCGTAGAAATCCAGCCCGCTGTCATTAACCACTCTTCGGAACACCATCTGAACCTTGGTGCCGATCTTCACCTCGTCCGGGTTGGCGACTTCAGTGAGCAGGCCCACGTATCGGCCGCCTCCATCCAAATCGACAATGACGTTGACGGTCGGCGGCTCGAGGCCGGGTGGAGGTGTCCAGTTAATGCAGAAGGTGTGCACCGTGCCCGTCTTGGGTAGTTGGTAGTCCTTCTGATTGAAACCGCCGCACTGGTGACAGATCTTGGTCTGCGGATAGGTTATGTGGCCGCAGTCGGAGCACTTCGAACCCAACAGGTGGTAGACGGTCGGGGCAAGTCTCCAGTACAACGGCGATGCCGGTCGTGGGGACTGCATTCTCTCTCTTTCCCACATCGTCATATGCTGTATCCTCCTTTTGCCCCGGAGCATTCGCTGCCCGGGTGCTTCTTATACCGGGTAGGCCCTCCTTTCGTTGATTTGATAATTAAACTTTACCGCACGGGCAGTTTGGGTGTCAAAAACCTTTTCCGACCGTCGCTGAAGGTGGGAAAGCCCAACGGTCACAGGGGACATGGATGCTCCAAGGCATGCCAGCGCGCTGTCCCAGCCATGACCGCCCGCTGCGCCATGACTCCAGCATTAGCTTCCAGTGAGGCCGCTCCTCTTCAATTCCCTTTGTCCCCCAGTCTTGGCGGATGACAAGAAATGTAGCTGACGCTATTCTCAAGATACGACCTCGGGCGGGTGCTTTGTATGGTGCCAAGACTTGCTTGCAGGCAATAGACCTCTTGATTGCGGCTGGAGACAGCACCATAGGCAAACAGAGGCAACACAATA
>DAIQQD010000097.1:1575-7742 GCA_036787015.1 Chloroflexota bacterium | reverse complement strand
CGGCGGTCCGCCTTGACGTCCTCTGTCAGCAGGTTGTGGACTTCAAGCAGGAGACTTTCATTTTCAGCCAGTCTCGCCAGAAGGCGGTCCCGAGGGCGTCCAGGCTTCAACTGGTGCGCACCCGCAAGGATCTTGCCATGCTGCTCCATCTGACCGGCACTGTACAGTTCCGATCGAAGGGGCAGTTCATCGCCAGCATACTCCTGTGCGGAGTTGCTCCTGCGAAGGAGCGCCCGCATATGGAGGAAGGTTCCGCGAACGGTCTTACTGCTCACCTTGGTTCTTGATGTCTCCTTCCGCCAGATCAGAAGTACGCCTCTTTCACCCACACATTGAAGAACGTTTGCTCCATGAATGAGAAGGCGTCGATGTGGGCAATGGGCTAAGAATGAGACTCATCCACTGAAATGTGGACAAAGGATTTATCGATTTCGAAAAGGTCCACACGAGTCTTTGACGACCGGCCAAGTTAGGGATTATTGGAACATCGCTTCCTGATGGAATGTGTGCCCAGGTAGCAATCACTCATCGGGTGACCTCTTTTGGCCCTATTCTTTTAAGCTCATATAAGCTCATACTTGGTTCATAACGCAAGTAGCTGTTGCGCCCATTTCTTTTGGCTTGATACATAGCCGTATCGGCGTATTTGATTAGTGTTTCTACGTCTTCGCCATCGTCAGGATAGTTGGAAATGCCAATGCTGACAGTGATTCTGACCTCGTGGTTGTTGAGCCTGAATGGTTTCCTTGCGTTTCCAAGCATCTTCTGAGCAACGTTGGCTACGTTTTCTGTCCCGGCTACCTCGGTCACCAGTAGTGCAAACTCATCACCACCGATACGCGATACCGTATCAGCCTTGCGTACAGTACTAGACAGTCTGTTGCCGAACTCTTTCAGCAGTTGGTCACCATAAGGGTGTCCCAGAGCGTCGTTGATATCCTTGAAGTGGTCGATGTCAAGCACCATTATGGCGAGCTTCTTGTGGTATCTCTTAGCCCCCGCCAGAGCTAGAGTATAGTGATCGTTGAACAAGATCCGGTTGGGCAAACCCGTTAGGAAATCATGAGTAGCTGCAAATGCCAGGTCTCGTTCCAACCGCTTTCGTTCGGAGATATCGCGAACATTGCATTGAATTACCCTTTCAGTGTCAACCAAATATGTATTGGAAACAAACTCTACTTCCATCCTTTGTCCGTTTTTTGTTTCAAGTGGTAGATCTTCATAACGGATGTAGTTGTTTTTCCGCAACTCTTCGTAGGCTTCTCGACTCTTCTTGGCATCTACGAAAGCGCCAATATCCCAGAGTCTCTTTCCCAGGAGCTCATTTTTCGAATACCCCAGCATATCTACTAGAAAAGGGTTGACATCGGCGATTTGCCCTGTTTCTGCATCAAGAATCAATATGCCATCTTGAGCCGTTTCAAAAAGTCGGCGGTAACGCAACTCGGAAGATGCCTTCTCGAGTTCTATGCGTTTTCGTTCAGTAATGTCTTCAATTGCGAGTAGTACTCTGACAGTCTTAGAGCCCCCGTCGTGGATGCGTCGGGCATTGAGAATCATCGTACGTCGGCCAACTTGAGGAAGATCATACTCAACCTCGAAGTCACTGAACCTGGTATTCCTGCGTAGGAGTCCTTGCAGCAACTCCCGCAGTTTCTCTATATCCCACTGGTTGTTACCGATTTCGTAAATGAGCCTTCCCTCAGTCTCTTGTGGTTTCACCGAGAACAACTTGCAGAAGGAATCATTGGCCCATACTATTCTTAGCCTAGCATCAAGCACTAAGAGGGGCTCGCGTACGGTGGCCACGATACCTTCGGCAAATTCCAAGGCCTGCGGCAGTTCTACTGCGGGCTGCTTGTTGATGCCAACGATTCCTCTGTTAGCTGGCTTGCGCTTAGACGGTTCCATTGCCTCGATTCCCATGTATCAAGTTCACTTGGCTCTTCAGGTTCGAAGGCGATTCATCCGACATAGATCTTGCCCGTTCTCGCAAATGCGTCCATCGGCTCGTCGAAACCATCAGGGCGTGACTCAGTCCTTTTACACTTCTATCAAAGTGTATTCCGCACTTTGCCCTCCGCGTTCAGTGAATCCTGTCGACATGCCTCCGTGTATCGTGTTCTGTGCGCCGTTGCCAATGCTGGTATGCCCGCGGCACGTGCGACAGAGTAGCCCACCGGCGGTGATCGACTGAACCAGTTTCGCAGGTTGGCGAAGCTGCCACCATTGGGAAATCTACTTAGCGGGCGATGTGGAGAGTACGTATTCCTAACGCTGAATCCGCGGAGCCTCCGAGAAGAAAGGGCCGTCATGTCTCCCGTCAGGTTTGCCAGCACGCCGGTTCTCCTCGGTTCTGGTGGCTCTATTTCCAAAGACCCCCCTTGCCCCATGAAACTAGGAACTATGCGAAAGGTGAGAGAAATGATTGAGATATCACTTGGAAGACTGAGGGATGTCGAGAAAGAAAGGCTGATTGCTCACCTAGGCGAGATGGTGGTCAGTTGTGCTTTTGGGGTATTGCCTGTCGTCACCATTGAATAGTGGGGCAAGTCACCTCTAGGAACCGACATATCAATGCAATTGGGCTTATTCTTGTGGGCTACTTCATTCACTCACGACAACGCCAAGCATCGGCACCATATGCTGTTTCTCTCTCTGTCACATCTCCATACTCCAAGTAGCTGTATCACTGAGCACATCTAGTCGCTAAGATTCTGGTGGCCCGGCCGCTGCAGCGAGTTCTTAAAGACGAAAGCCCCGACAAGCAGGACCGCCACTCCTATGCCAAACCACATCCAATTCCAATGTCCAAAGGCAAATACGCCGACAAGGGCTGTGGCGAGACCTCCAAGCAGCAATAGTAAACCGACAGCTTTCATATGGAACCTCCTTCGTGGATAGCATTATTCGAGGGGGAGAAGATGACTGTCAACCGTAACAGCGTGGACATGTCAGCCCAATGACGTCGAGGATGAAGTGAGAATATCATGGTTCAACCACCATCGAGGAGAACCCGATAGCTGGCCCAGGTGCGCAAGAAGCCCCCGCCACACGCTGGTCGGGCCGAGAAACGTGTAGCGCGGCTACCGATGGAACGGCGGCATGAGCAAGACTATCGAGCCAAGCTGTCACGACGTCATCAGCCTTGGGTGTCCGGTTACCACTCGCCTCGGCCAGGCATGTGTTGATGCCTTTGGCGACAGAGACTGAGACGGCCGCGGCAACTGTCCCAAGGAGGACGAGGATTGCCAGCGGATCAGCCGTGGCCAGGTTGTCTCGCAAGTCTAGCCCACTGAAAACGGGATCCATGACTTGCTTGCCCTCCGAAATCCTATTCTCGAGAATAACCCACCTCACATTCCGGCGCTTCTGCCATGCGTCACCAGTATGGCAGCCTGCAGGCACTGATACTATCGGTAAACCTACTTAACCGAGGATTGTGGACAATACCTAGTGTGGGGCATTCGTGATGCAGAGGCCCTGTTGATGTGAATACCCTGTACTCATCCTCGTGAACATCTCTAGCTTGGAAGCTGGGTAACCATCCCAGCACATCTTGTCTCGCTGCGCCGAGAGTCTCTGTGCACAAACCACCGTTGCTGATACAGGAATAGCAGTCTGGCCTTCTGGGCAGACTCCGAAGTCATCTACTCTGGCTCCCTGTGGCCATATTCTCGCCCTTCTGAGGTCAGGGATGGGGAAATCCTCCCATCAGTCAGATGGCCAGCGGCAAAATGGTGTTAGAACCCGCATCGTAGCACCCCGCACCATGGACTATCAGTGACTCAGTACCCTCATGCATGCTTGTCTCATAGTTCCGCCAGACCAACCCGATTGCATTCGAGCTGAGGTCAGGCCGAGCCCTCGATTTGCAGAGACAACTGGACGAAGGGAGTATTGGAGCCAGTAGACTCAGGGCTATCAGTGCAGTATAGTAAGGCGCCACACCAATAACTCATGAGGAGGCTCATGATGAAAAAATCCAGAAAAGACTCAGGCAGTAAGCCGCGAGAAATGGCTGCACCAAAAAAGAAGAGAACTGGAGTGGGCTCACCTTCCATAGACGCATCGCGGAAGAAGAGAAATCCAAGGCAATCCATAATGGATTCTGATGACAGGTACAGACTAATAGTGGAAGCAGCTGAGGAAGCGGGTCATGGGATAGTGATTCTCCAGAACGTCGAGGGCAAAGAGGGAGTGATCACGTTCGCGAACCGGGCAGCTGCGACCGCTCTGGGATACGGCCAATACGAACTGCTTGGTACGGCCATGGCTGACATCATTCACCCCAACAGTCTCCCACTAGTGGCAGAACGATACCGACTTAGGCAAACTGGGAAAGAGATACCGGGCGTCTACCAGTCAAAGGTCTTTAAGCGTGATGGCACTGTGTTAACAGCAGAGATTAGCGCAGCGACCACCACCATCGGTGGCAAGGTAGCCTCAATGGTGTTCGTGACGGACATCACTGAGCGCAAGCTGGCTGTAGACATGCTGCGGGAATCCGAGGAGAAGTATCGGCAGCTAGTGGAGAACATAAATGCGGTCATATACTCGGTTGACGAGAACGGCGTCATTACCTACATGAGCCCCATGTTTGAGTCGCTCTTCGGACGCAGTGCCTTGGAATCCGTCGGAAAGAGGTTCGCTGAGTTCATCCATCCCGAGGACTTGGCAACCTCGATGGAGAACTTCCGCAAGGTCATGTCAGGCTCCCTGAGCGAACCATGGGAATGCCGCATGGTCTTGCCTGGGTCGGGGGAAATCCACTGGGTGCAGGGACACAATCGGCCTGTCTCTAGGGATGGTGGCAGCGCCGGATTTCAAGGGGTACTGGTGGATGTCACAGTCCAGAAGCAGGCGCAGGGGGCACTGCAGCTTTCGGAGAAGAAATACCGCACCTTGGTGGAGTCTTCACCCGATGGCATCCTCTCTGTCGACCCCCGCGGATGCATCATGGACTGCAACACGGGCATCTGCAGATTGCTAGGATATACGATGGAAGAGCTCAAAGGCAGCAATATCCGCCAGGTGTTTGCAAGGAAAGCAGTGGAGGCTGTGCCGTCTTTCAGGAAGCAGATCGATCAGCATGGTTTTGCTGAGGCAGAGATGGAGATGGTGCACCACAGTGGCCGCAAGATCCCTGTGTGGGCCAAGATGGTGGAAGTGAAGGGCGCGAAGCAGGACGACTTTCAGATCTTGGTCTATCTCCGAGACATGGAAGAACGGAAGAAGGTGGATGAACTTAAGGATCAATTCATCGGCCTGGTGTCTCACGAACTCCGCACACCTTTGACCGTGATCATGGGCGCAGTGAACACCGCCCTGTCTGAAGCAACGCATTTGTCTCCGGAGGAAACACGCCAACTTCTTGAGGATGCAGCCTCTGAATCGGAACTGCTATCTCATATCCTAGAGAATCTCCTTGAACTCTCCAGGTCTCAGGCAGACAGACTGACTCTCCACCTTGAGCCGCTAAAGCTTGAAGATGTGGTCCAGAAGACCATACATGAAGCAAGATGCCATTCTTCAATGCACCAGTTCGTCATGGACTTGCCGAAGAAGATCCCTCCGCTTCGCGCCGATCGGATAAGGCTGGAACGGATTCTTCACAACTTGGTGGAGAATGCAGTCAAGTATTCACCTGGTGGCGAGGTTCGGGTGTCTGCCAGACAAGAGGGAAAGAATCTAGTCATTGCGGTTCATGACCAGGGCCCTGGCATATCTCCACACGACCAAGCCAGGTTGTTCCAGCCCTTCTGGCGAACGAGACAAGCCGAAACAGATTTCACCAAGGGAGTTGGGCTCGGGCTCGTAGTGTGTCGGAGACTTGTGGAAGCGCATGGCGGAAAGATCTGGTTGGAGTCAGAGCCTGGCCAAGGTACCACCTTCTTCTTCACCCTCCCCATCGAGGCCAGAAGGCGCAGATAACAGGCCACGACGCTGACCGCCCTCGCCTTGGGAAGGTTGACTCTTACCTCGGCAGCGCGTCGCCGGCAGTCAGCCCGTACCTAGACCTTAAGCTTTTGGCTTAGTCCTACAAGACTTGACATCTGCCTCTTTCGGTGTAGACTGAAGGCATAATATTACAAAATCATTACACGATGATACGCGTTCGACTAGATGCGTGATGTACATCAGCATAACAAAATAGTTACATGGAG
>DAIQQD010000097.1:0-1475 GCA_036787015.1 Chloroflexota bacterium | reverse complement strand
GGAGGTGGGAAATGAGAGATCATATAGAGCTGAACGAGCATGAAAGAGCGTGGGAGAACCTAGCCGTCACCTACATGACCTTGCAAAGAGCCAGAGACCTAGAGCTGGGCCAAATGGGCCTAACCATACCTCAAGCAGCTGTTCTGTACTTCCTAAAGGCGACGGAGGAGCCACTGACCCCTATGAGGCTGTCCCGACGGTTGAATCGACAACCTCACACTGTTTCTGCGTTGTTGACCCGCATGGAGGCTCAAGGCCTTGTAAAGACAAACAGAGACCTGCAGAGGAAGAACTGGGTTAGAGTGTCATTGACGAAGAAAGGAGAGGTGGCGTTCAAGCGTCAACTCAGTGCAAGGACCTCCTTGAATGCAACTTCCTGCCTGTCGAAGAGGGAGATTGATACGCTCAACGCAACCTGCCAGAAGCTGCGTGTCAAGGGTGTTGAACTGATCCGCCAGATGCAACGAGGCCCCTACAGCGATCCACTCTTCCAGTGAGAGCGAACCACATCATCACACCCAGATGTGTGTTCGACTAGCTGCGTGCCCTGCAACAAACATGACAAATTAGTTACAGGGAGGTGGGAAATGAGAGGTCATCTGAAGCCGTCCCGACGGATGAATCGACAACCTCATACTGTTGATGCGTCGGTGACTCCCATGGAGGCTCAACGCCTTGTAGAGACAACCAAAGACCTGCGCAGGAATAACAGAGAGTTGGTGTCGAGAGGTCTGTCAGCGCTAAAGCCGACAAGTGCGCAGTTGGAGGCGCTAGGGGTCTACAGGACTCACAAAAGGTGCGATTGCCAGGAATGTCGGGTGGCTCGGGTTGAAGGAGAGTGACCTCGAGAAATGGCCTGGTATTGACGAGGCAGGACGACGAAAGCTCGATTGAAAGGCGCGTTCAAGCGTTAAATGACTGAGAGAACCGTCCGAGTGCCACTGGATGTTTGTCGAAGGAGCATATTGACATTCTCTGTTAGGCTTCCCAAGTTCTCTTGGAGATACCGAAAGGAGGAGAAGTCATGGACACATGTACCGTCGCTCATCATTGGCTTATCGATGATGGACCAACGCGCGGCTCGTATCACGCCACCTGCAAGAAATGCGGCGAACAGAAGGATTTCCCAGAACAGGGACCTCTGACCCGCCCCCGAATAACGGAACCAGCGTCAATGTTTGACTGGGAACCTAATAAGAAGGGGGCAGCCAATGGTCAGAAAGGCATTCAAACCCGAACAGATCATCAACAAGCCGCGTGAGGCCGAAATATTGCTCAGCTAGGGCGCCACGGTAGATGAAGCTAGCCGGAAGCTGGGCGTCACCGAGCAGACCTATTACTGCTGGCGTAGAGAGTAAGGTGGCATGAGGGTGGACCAAACCAAGTGCCTCGAAGGACTGGAGAAGGAGAACGCCCGGCTGAAGAAACTGGTGGCTGATATCTCACTGGACAACGCCATGCTCAAAGAGGCCGCC
>DAIQQD010000294.1:0-2156 GCA_036787015.1 Chloroflexota bacterium | reverse complement strand
CAGGAAGACGCTCTCGAAACTACCGTAATGAATCAAGATGGGCTTCTCGATGTCCATCAGCTTCGACAGGAACTCCCGCCAAATGCGGCCTTCGTCCGAAGGGCCGTCAGCCCAAAGGCTGTGCTGAACGACGGAGTCGCCCGATTTGGTTCGAATCCCAACCAGATAATAGAAACCTCGGTCGGGCAAACCCTCCACATCCAAGTAGACAGGTGTGCCTTCGATCTTAATTTCCGACTCGTCAGAAGAATTCATGGGTAAGCTGAGGCTCGGGTAGCTTGCCAAGCGAGTGATAGAGCGCGAGTTCCAGGATGCGGAAGGTGCGAAAGCCATACGATTTTCTCATGGTGACTTTGGCTTTGTTGTTCAAGCCCTCCACCACGCCGCTGGAGAACTGCTTTTTGGCCTTGAAGTAGTTCATCAGCAGGGGGCGGTGAGCGCGCAGGGTGCGGGCGATCTTCTTCATAGGTTCAATCCGGCTGCGCATGGTCTGGCTACACCAGAAGTCCAGGAACACTCCGGCCCAAGTCGGTGAATTGTACTTCCAGAACTGCTGAAAATCCTCCTTGAGCAGGTAGGCGCGGACGGTTTGCAGGTTGTAGCGGAGCAGATCCCGCAGACGGTGCTGCTGTTTGGCGGTGAGATTCTCTTTGCGCTTGAGGATGCACCAGCGCGACTTTTTCAGCAGCGGCTGGTAGCCCGCCAGGGCGATCCTGCGGGTTTCGGCGGCGCGGACCTCGTCCAGGGCCTTGTTCATTTTGGCTACGATGTGAAAGCGGTCGAGGATGTGCAGCGCCTGGGAACATTTCTCGCGGATCACGTCCAGGTAGGGCTGCCACATGTCCGAGCAGACGAACTGAATCTGGGCGGCAAGCTGATCTCCGATGACGGTGAAGAAGCTCTGGAAGGATTCGATGGTGCGCTCCTTGCCAATCCACAACAGACGTGTGATCCCCTGGTCGATCTGGTAGACCAAGGTCAGGTATTGGTGGCCCTTGGCGTATTGGATTTCGTCTACGCCGATGGCGCGGATCGACTCCAGGCTGCGATGCTCCAGGCCCCAGGTAACCACGTATTCGACGGCATCGCGCACCTTGTCCCAAGAGGTATGGAACGACCCGGCGGTTTCCAGCCAGGAAAGTTTGCGCGCCCAGCGGGCCAGGAACAGCATGTGGGCTTTGGTGGAATGGCGCTTGCCCTCACACCACGGCACCTCCTCGACCACCACCCCACAACTGCGGCACTGGACACGCCGCATCTGGTAGAGGAAGAAAACCAAAATCCCCCAGAAGGGGATGAACTCAAAGCGCCGTTCCGGAAGACGGTCGTAGCCGGGTGCCGGCTGATGGCATCCCGAGCAGACCGCCGCCGAACCGACCCGCGGTTGGACCTCGACGTCGATGCTCCGCTTGTCGGCGGTGAAGCGGGCGCTGCGGTAAACGAAGCCCCGCTGGCGGTAGCAGTGGTTTAGAATCGTGAGCAGTTCCATGGCACGGATGAAGGTGAAAGGGGAAACCTCCACGGTAAACCGAACCGCCTCCCCGGCGCCGTGCGACGCTTCCGTCTACTGCCACGATTTGGATGGCTGGCCACGCTCGTGGATGGGACTGGAAAAAGACCTTCCGCCGGGTGAAGCGTTGGTGGTCTGCTTCCGGCCTTTCATCGAGCATCTGGCAAACTCGGGTCTATCCCCGCAGACCGTCCGCCAACATGTGGATAACCTCTGGTCGCTGGGCGGAGAGATCATCCGCGACCTTCACTACGACCCCTCTCTGAGAAAGCGGACGGCGGAGCGGCTCCTGCACGACGCGGTCCATCAGGACGGCGGCCCACTGGTTCACAACGGCTCAGAGGAAGGCCAGCGCTCTTTCGACGCCACCTGCCGCAAGCTGCATCGCTTCCTCAGTCAAACACAGCACTGAGCCCCACAGTCACCCACGAATTTCCCGGACGAGGCGAAGAAATAGGGAGCAACATGGACTGCACCCCAAAAATGGGTTCCTCTCCCAAGAGTGTAATGGTGTCTGAAGCCCTTTGGCTGCAAGGGGATGAGGATTGACAGGCACTTGAGCAGCACCTCGGTCGGTTTCTGTCCTTCGAAGTTGTTCGCCAAAACTCGACGAAGGAAAGGGACCGAGGTGCTCATAGAGACTTTT
>DAIQQD010000096.1:0-7803 GCA_036787015.1 Chloroflexota bacterium | reverse complement strand
AAGATCATCCACGGAGCGAGAAAGGGCTTCCTGGTCTGGAGCGGTAACGATAGCGATACCTTCCCCGTGATGGCGATGGGTGGTTACGGCGTCATCAGCGTGGCCTCTCATCTGGTTGGCAAACAGATACAGGAGATGATCCAACTGACCATCCGGGGGAAGATGAAAGAAGCGGCAGCCATACATCTGAACCTCCTGCCACTGGTGAACGCGCTCTTCATCGTTTCCAACCCCATTCCAGTCAAGTATGCCCTGAACCATGTGGGCTTCCGTGTCGGTAAGCCACGGCTCCCGCTCACCGAGCCGGATGACAAGAGTAAGGCAGTGATAGAGGCCACCCTTAAGAACTACCGTATCGACCTGCCGGTTTAGCCGCCCATTACGCAATCCAAGGAGGATGACCTTAATGAACAGACCCACGAAGGTGGTTGCCTGGTTTGAAGAGATAGGCAAAACGGACATACCCGTCGCTGGTGGCAAGGGAGCCAATCTGGGGGAAATGACCAAGGCCCGGATACCGGTCCCACCGGGATTCATTATCACCGCCGATGCCTACTACCAATTCCTGAAAGAAGCCCAGCTGGCCGACAAGATCCGCGCTCAACTCAAGCTCCTCAAACCCAAAGACACCAAGATGCTCCAGGAGACCGCCTTTCAAATCATGCAGATGATCAGCCTGGCGCCTATGCCTCCTGGCATGGCAGAGGAGATAAAGAAGGCCTATCAGAAGATGCACCAGGGGTTGGTGGCAGTCAGGTCCTCCGCTACTGCTGAAGACCTGCCAGAGGCCTCTTTCGCCGGGCAGCAGAGCACCTTTCTCAACGTTCAGGGGCCATCCAACGTGGTTGAGGCAGTCCAGAAGTGCTGGGCATCTCTCTTTGAGGCCCGGGCTATCTTCTATCGCAATGAGCAACGCTTTGACCATTCAAAGCTCGGCATTGCCGTGGTAGTGCAGAGGATGGTGCAGTCAGAGATCTCCGGCGTTGCCTTTACTGCAGAACCTCTGAGCAGCGATGAGAAGAAGATAGTGATCGAAGCTGCCTACGGTCTGGGAGAAGCCGTGGTCTCTGGGGATCTGACACCGGACATGTACCTGCTCGACAAGAAGTCGCTACGCCTTCTGGAGAAGAAGGTTGCTACTCAAGAATGGCAATTGATAAGGAACCCGGACAGCCGGGATCGGAAGCGAAAGAACATCAAGGTGCCCATTCCGGCCAAGGACCAACACCATCAGAAACTGGTGGACAAGGATATTGCTGCTCTGGCCAAGATTGCCAAGAAGATAGAAGACTTGTACAAGTGCCCTCAGGATATCGAGTGGGCCAAGGAGCAAGGCAATATCTACATTGTCCAGACTCGTCCCATAACCACCCTGAAAGCCAAAGAGGGCCCGCCGGAGGCAATCAAGGGAGTGGAACTCTTCAGCGGGTGGCCGGCCAGCCCTGGAGTAGCCGCGGGCAAGACCGAGATCATTCTCCAACCCTCGGATATCGTCAACCTGAAAGAAGGCGAGGTACTGGTGGCTGAGATGACCACGCCTGACTTCGTGCCGGCCATGAAGCGAGCCGCCGCCATCATCACCGATCGTGGTGGCCGGACTTGCCATGCCGCCATAGTCGCCCGGGAACTGGGTGTACCGTGCGTGGTGGGGACCGGAAACGCCACCGATATTCTCAAGGAGAAACAACTGGTCACCGTGGATGGCTATACAGGCAGAGTCTACAAAGGCAAGGTGATCAGCCATCGGAAGGTGGAAGCACCTGCTGTCATCAAGACGCGGATAAGGACCGTGACGAAGCTCTATGTGAACTTGGCCGACCCCGACTTGGCTCAGAAGGTGGCTGCCCGCGATGTGGACGGAGTCGGACTTCTTCGAGCGGAGTTCATGGTCGCCAATATAGGCGAGCACCCCAGACACATGATCGAGCAGAAGCGTGGCCAGGAGTTCGTGGACAAGCTCGCCACCGGTATGAACACCTTTGCCAAGGCCTTCTACCCGAGGCCAGTGGTCTACCGCACCACCGATTTCAAGACCAATGAGTATCGTAACCTCAAAGGCGGTGAGAAGTATGAGGAGGCGGAAGAGAACCCCATGCTGGGTTACAGGGGATGTTCGCGCTACATAAAGGAACCTGACGTCTTCAAGCTGGAAGTAGAGGCCCTGAAGAGAGTGCGAGAGAACTTTGCCAATCTCTGGGTGATGATACCCTTCGTGCGCACGGTCAAGGAACTGGAAGAGACCAGGAACAGCCTGGCTTCTCTTGGTCTGTCCCAGTCCACGAACTTCAAGCTGTGGATGATGGTGGAAGTACCGTCCAACATCATCCTGATGAACAAGTTCATCGACGCCGGCATCGATGGCATCTCTATCGGCTCCAATGACCTGACTCAACTCACACTCGGCGTGGACAGGGAGAGTCACAAACTGGCTGAGGTATTCGACGAGCGGGATGAGGCTGTTCTGTGGTCTTTGGAGAGAGCCGTCAGCATCACCAACCGGAGGAGGGTCACTTCGTCTATCTGCGGGCAGGCGCCTTCTGTGTACCCGGAGCTCACGACCAAGCTGGTGCAGTGGGGCATCACCTCCATTTCGGTCAACCCGGACATGATTGAGCATACCAGGGACATTATCGCCCGGGCAGAGGAAGACCTGGCGATTCGTCCACCCGGCAGGTAGCCCTAGAATATCTCCGGCAAATGGCGAATAGTGGATCGACCGCATCTGAAAGTACGCCCTTGGCTGGAAGAGAGAGAGGAGAGCCTCTCACCCTATGCGGCCAAGAGCCGACTGTCCAAGGGAAGGCTTCAGCCTGAGGAGCCTTCCTCAACGCGCACGGCTTTCCAGCGCGACCGGGACCGGATCATCCACTGCAAAGCCTTCCGTCGCCTAAAACACAAGACCCAGGTCTTCATAGCCCCTCCGGGAGACCACTACGTAACCAGGTTGACTCATACCCTGGAGGTCTCCCAGATCGCACGTTCCATAGCCCGGGGGCTGAATCTCAACGAGGACCTGACAGAGGCCATAGCCCTGGGCCATGACCTGGGACATACGCCGTTTGGACATACGGGAGAAGAAGTACTGAACGAGATAGCCCCCTTTGGCTTCCGGCACAACGAGCAGAGCCTGCGCGTGGTCGATCAGCTAGAGAACGGTGGCAAGGGGCTGAACCTCACTTTTGAGGCTAGAGAGGGCATCGTGAAGCACTCCAAGTCGAGGGCGGGCATCTTCGGAGAGGGCTGGGAGACAGTGGGGACTCTCGAAGGGCAGATATGCAAGCTTGCCGATGTCGTTGCTTACATCAGCCACGATGTGGACGATGCCCTGCGGGCTGGGGTCATCACCGAGGACGACTTGCCTTCCGTGGCTGTCTCTGTTATGGGCAGTTCGCGTTCTGAGCGCATTAATGCCCTGGTCTGCGACATCCTGGACTCGTCGTGGGGTGCCAGGGGCGAGGGCTTGACAAGCAAACAGATAGAGCCGATTATTGG
Source organism: Chloroflexota bacterium (assembly GCA_036787015.1). Classification (GTDB taxonomy): domain Bacteria; phylum Chloroflexota; class Dehalococcoidia; order UBA2247; family RBG-13-53-26; genus JAFGCL01. Next base: position 4,311 of record DAIQQD010000096.1, on the reverse strand, counting down.
CGTGAGTCCCTCCGTGAACGAGGCCATGAATGCTCTCAGGGACTTCCTGTTCGAGAGAGTATACGATTCCAGGTTGGTCAACCGGGAGGCAGACGTAGCCAGGCTTGTCGTGCGGCGGCTCTATGATCACTTCATGGGACACGAGGACGAGCTACCTGGTGAACTCAGACTGTCAGACGAACCCCTAGCCAGGCGGGTGGTAGACTATGTGGCGGGAATGACAGACCAGTATGCCCTCCAGGTTGCCACTGGTTTGGGGTTGCTCACCTGAGGAATCGGCCCGCAGCCGGAGCCAATCCAGAATTCTGAACAGAGCCCTAGACAGGCATTTCCGTCGCCGAGGGAAAAGGAGCACCAGGATAGACTATAGAGGATGTGGGGGTCCGTGCCGGCATGGACACCGTTGATGAAATAAAGCAACGGCTGGATATCGTGGAGGTACTCTCCAGCTATGTGCCTGACCTGAAGAAGAGCGGGCGGAACTTCAAGGCTGTGTGCCCTTTCCACTCGGAGAAGACCCCCTCGTTCTTCGTCTTTCCGGAGCGGCAGAGCTGGCACTGCTTTGGCGCTTGCGGAACCGGTGGAGACATGTTCGCTTTCGTGATGCGAAAGGAAGGGGTAGACTTCAAGGAGGCATTGAATATCCTGGCCGAGAGAGCCGGCGTCACTGTTGTCCAGAGGAAGCTCAACGAGGGCAAGTCTGAGGCTGACAGGCTCAAGGAGATCAACGAGGCTGCTGCGGAGTACTACCACAACCTGCTCTTTCGATCGGCGGGTGGCCAGAGCACTCGGGAGTACCTGATCCGGCGAGGCGTCTCAGAGAAGACCATGCGCCAATTCCTGATTGGATACAGCCAGGATAGCTGGGACTCCCTGCGTCAGGAACTGCTGAAGAGAGGCTACCACGAGAACGAACTGACTGCTGCCGGGCTGCTGGTCGAGAAGGAGAAAGAAGCGGGGACCTACGACCGCTTCCGCAACAGGCTCATGTTCCCCATTCGAGACATGGCCGGGCGGGTGGTGGGGTTCGGGGCGAGAGCCCTGGATGACTCCCTGCCCAAGTACTTGAATTCGCCTCAAACGCTGATATTCGACAAGAGCAGCAGTCTCTATGGCATTGATTTCGCCAAGCCGGCCATCAGGAAAGAGAATCTGGCAGTGGTGGTGGAGGGCTACATGGATGTCATCGTGGCCCACCAGCACGGATTCACCAACGTGGTGGCTTCGCTGGGCACCGCCCTCACTGAGAAACACGTGGGGATAGTGAAGAAGCTTACCAACCGCCTCGTCTTGGCACTCGATGCCGACGCAGCCGGCGAAATGGCGACACTCAGAGGGATTGAAGTAGCCAGTCACACTTTTGACCAGAAGGTCGTGCCCACGCCAACGTCAGCGGGCCTCGTCAAGTACGAGGAGCAACTGGATGCCGAGATCAGCGTCATGGTCTTGCCGGAAGGCAAAGACCCGGACGACGTCATCAAGGAGAGCCCCGATGAATGGGAGCGATTGCTGAAACAAGCAGCCCCAGTGATCGACTACACCTTCGATCTGGTGGTCTCCAAGCTCGACACTGCCAAGGCGAAAGACAAGTCACAGGCGGCAGACCAACTGCTGCCTCTCATAGCTGAGATCAAGCATCCTGTTCGGCAGGCACACTACTTGCAGAGACTGTCACGTGCTGTGGCTGTGGATGAGCAGACGCTGGCTGCGGCGCTCGGCCAGTTCAAGCAGAACAAACCGGGACCGCGCCGGGAGACCAAGGCACCGCCGGCCTCCAGCCTGGTCCCCCGTCTGTCCTCGGGCGATCCGCTAGCAGAATACTGCCTCTACTTGCTGTTCACCTACCCCGATCTGCGGAGCCATGCCTCCGATCTCCGCGTGGATCACTTCCTCAACACTGAGGACCGGGAGCTACTTATGGCCTGGCAGAAAACGACTGACCTGGATTCGCTGCGCCAGGAATTGGACTTCAGCCTTCAGGAACACCTGAATGCGCTTGTGTCGAAGACTACGCCACCGCTTCATGGCGAAGCACAGGAACGCGCCCTGCGCCAGTGCCTCAATCGATTGAGGGAGCGATGGTTGAAGGAATTGAAGGCAAAAGAGCAGATACTAATTTCAGAACTGGAGGCCGCTGACAAGGCCACCGATCTGCAGGAGATACAGAAGTCAGCAGTGAAACTCAACGCTGAACTGGGAGAGGTCTTCCTCTATGGCAAAGAAAGAAAAAAGAGGGCGTCAGGCGAAGGCGAGAACTAGGCCAAAGAAAGCAGTAGCTGAGACTCCCACGGAGAGCAAGAAGCCCACAAAGGCTGCCAAGGCGACTGGGGCAGTGCCGGAGGAGACGAAGAGACTGAGCAGGAACGCGGCCGGCAAGCAGGTGAAGAAGACTGCAGTCGAAGCGCCGCGAAAGGAATCGAAGCCCGTGAAGAAGGCCGTTGCCGTCAAGGCTGCTCCGTCCAAGGCGGGAGCCAAGAAGCCGCGGACAGACGAGAAGGCGAAAGGGCTGGCCAAGACCGCGGCCGGCAAGCAAGTGAAGAAGACTGCAGTCGAAGCGTCGCGAAAGGAATCGAAGCCTACGAAGAAGGCCGTTGCCATCAAGGCTGCTCCGTCGAAGGCAGGAACCAAGAAACTGCGGACAGACGAGAAGGCGAAGAAACCCGCGCCCGCGAAGGCTGCCGAGAAGCAAGTGGCGCGGGAGAAGCCGCCCAGAGAGAAGAAACCATCGAAACCTGCTGCCGCAAAAGAGAAGAGAGCGGTAGAGAAGCCCGAGAAGAAGGAGAAGAGGCCCGGGAAAGCTCCAGGCGCGAAAGCCAAGGAGACACGGGCGAAGCAAGAGATGCCAACTGAGCTTGAGACAAAACCTGAGAGACCCAAAGAGAAAGGTGGACGCGCTGCAGCTAAGGAAAGAGCAGCCGAGGCAAGAGGAAGGAAACAAGCGCGAGCAGTCGCCTATGCGGGATCTGAGTACTGGTACGCAGAGGAGGGTAAAGGCCAACCGGCGGCAGAGCCGGCGGAAGACATCTACGCCATAGTCCCGCCGGAAGCCGAAGAGCCGGCGGAGGTGGCTCGTGAAGCGGCCCCGCCTGAAGCCAAGGCTCTCGACGAACTCGAGATAGCTGATGATCCGGTACGGATGTACCTGCGCCAGATCGGCCGGGTGCCTCTGCTGACCGCCGACGAGGAAAAGGTCCTGGCCCGCAACAAAGAGGAGAAGGACTACATCGGCGCCATAAGGCAGGAATACCTGACCAAGTGGGGAAGGCCGGCATCAGCCGTCGATGTGATCACCGAAGTGCTGCAGCGGTTGGTGCGGGTGTTGCCTCTGCTTAAGAGAGTAGAGGAACAGCTTGAAATTAAGTCGGATGAACGTCTGACCAAGAGGCTCACCAATACCAAGCTGCGGTCAGCTCTTGACCGGGAACTGACAGAGCAATTCATCATGCCTCTGTCAGAGGCAATGGAAGATACCCCTCCGGCCGTGGAGCAGATGGTCAAGGATCTGTCTCTGGCCAGCTCCCTGGTGCCATCAGAAGTTCTCAGCATTATCGGCAAGCGGCGCGTAGATGCCCTCGGCCCGTTGCTGCAGGATACCGGCTTCCTCGAGAAGCTCAAACCCCTCGAAGAGAGTCTTGAGGGTTACCTCAAGATCATCGATTTCAAAGGACGCTTGGCGGAGGAACGCCTGGTCGAAGCGAACCTGAGACTGGTCGTCAGCGTAGCCAAGAAGTACGCCGAGAGGGGAATGTCATTCCTGGATGTCATACAAGAGGGCAACATTGGCCTTCTCCGTGCGGTGGAGAAGTTCGACTACCGCCGGGGCTACAAGTTCAGCACGTACGCTACGTGGTGGATACGCCAGTCGATCACCCGCGCCATCGCCGACCAGGCGCGCACCATCCGCATACCGGTGCACATGGTGGAGACCATAACCAAGCTCTACCGCACCAGCCGCCGGCTGGCCCAGGAATTCGGCCGTGAGCCTACCATCGAGGAAATCAGCCAGGAGATGGAGATGCCTCCGGAGAAGGTCGAGGAGATCATGAAGATCTCCCAGGAACCGATATCGCTGGAGACACCGATCGGAGAAGAAGAAGACAGCCACCTTGGTGACTTCATCGAGGACCGAAAGATCATGTCCCCGGTCGACACTGCTTCTTACGAGCTGCTGAAGGACCAGATTAGCGATGTGCTCGGCACGCTCACACCGAGGGAGCAGCGGGTGCTCCGCCTGAGATTCGGGTTGGAGGATGGCCGCAGCCGCACGCTGGAAGAAGTGGGCAAAGAGTTCAAGGTCACCCGCGAGCGCAT
>DAIQQD010000293.1:0-2167 GCA_036787015.1 Chloroflexota bacterium | reverse complement strand
CCTCTTTGGCTACCTGTTCCGTGACCTCTATGATGTCGCAGTTGCCCGACGTCTTCACACGTAGTGTTCTACTCTTCACCATCGCGATCATTCCTGCCAAACGAGGTCAGACAGTTCAAACACTGGGCCGTCGTGGCACACCTGCTTCGGTCCCATCTTCGTCTTCACCGTGCAGCCATAGCAGGCTCCCAGTCCGCAAGCCATCCTCTCCTCCAGCGAAACCTGGACGGACTTCCCTTTCAGGCAATCCAGCCCCACCATAGACTCGTACATGGCACGGGGTCCGCAGGCAAACACCTGATCAGACTGGCCAACGAACTGATCAATCAGACCGGTTACCAGGCCCTTCTCCCCCCAAGACCCATCATCTGTTGCACTGACAACCATGGCCCTCGGCGGTAACTGATGTCTCGGATAGAGCAACGAGGCCTCTTGTGTACCCCCCTGAAGCATAGTCACTCTCTTCTCCCGCCTTGACGCCTCCTCAGCCAGAAAGGCCAGCGGAGCAATGCCTATTCCACCTGCTACCAGCAAAAGACCCTTTGCGGCAGGCTGTATGGAGAAGCCATTGCCGAGGGGGCCCATCAAGTCAACAGAATCACCTGGAGCGCACTCTGCCAGCCACGCGGTGCCCCTCCCCACCACCTCGAAGAGCAGCGCCACGCCACCAGAATCGTCTGTCTTATGAATGCTCAAGGGCCGCCGCAGCAGAGGGTCATGGCCTTCTGCGCATCGCACCATTACGAACTGGCCGGGCCTGGCCACTTCTGCAATGGCTGGCGCGTCCAGCCACACCAGCCGCGTTCCGGGCATCAATTCGGAATTCGACTTGACGCGAGCCTTGCCCTGTACCTTCCCGTCCAATCTCTCCTTGACTCCGGCTAGTGCTGTCCGGCGTTCAGCCCCCCAGCAGTTCCTTATGATACTCCTGGAGTGACTTCGGCACGATCTCCGATTTTGCCATGGCCTCAATACCCTCGGCCGTGGCCTGGGCCGCCGTCATCGATGTCACATAGGGCACCTTGTACTGTATGGCAGTCTTGCGAATGTAGCTGTCATCGTATTTGCTGCTCTGCCCCACCGGAGTATTGATGACCAGTTGGATCTCCTTGTTCATGATGGCATCGGCGATGTTGGGCCGGCCCTCATGGAGCTTCTTTATCCGTTTCGTGCTCACTCCGTTATCCCTCAGCACTTCGCCTGTCCCCTCGGTGGTGAAGACCTCAAACCCCATTTCCTTGATCCTCTTTGCCAGCGGGCTGATTTCTGCTTTGTCCTTGTCTGCCACCGTCAATAGCACAGTCCCTTTCAGCGGCAACTTAGTGCCCGCGGCCGCCTGAGCCTTATAAAAGGCTAGCCCGAAGGTGTCGGCGATTCCCATTACTTCGCCGGTGGACTTCATCTCCGGCCCGAGCACCGGGTCGACCTCCGGGAACATGTTGAAGGGGAATACCGCCTCTTTGACGCCGAAATAGGGAGGCGTGCGCTTCTTGAGCTCCGGGAACTCCCTCAGCTTCCTCCCCATCACCAGGTAGGTGGCAATGCGAGCCATGGGTATTCCCATGACCTTGGAGACATAGGGGACCGTGCGTGAAGCCCTCGGGTTGGCCTCCAGGATGTACACCCTGTCGTCGCATATGGCGTACTGTATGTTGATCAGCCCTATCGCCTTCAGGTCTTTGACTATCTTGGCGGTGTAGTCCTCAATCGTCTTCAGGTGCACAGGCTTGATCGTCCGTGAAGGGATGACGCAGGCGGCATCTCCGGAGTGCACGCCAGCGAACTCGATGTGCTCCATGGTGGCCGCCACAAAGGTGTCCTCTCCGTCGCAGAGAGCGTCCACCTCGGTTTCGATGGCGTGTTCCAGGAACCTGTCGATCAGCATGGGGTATTCCGGGCTGACCTGGATAGCCTCCTCCGCATGCTTGATCAGCTCGTCCTGGTCATAGACGACTTTCATACCTCGCCCTCCGAGCACGAACGAAGGCCGCACCATCAGGGGATAGCCAATACTCTCGGCGATCGCCACCGCCTCTTCCAGCGAACGCGCCGTGCCGCTATCAGGTTGCGGTATGTCGAGGGCAATCATCCTATCGCGGAAGTGCTCTCTGTCCTCAGCCAGGCCGATGCTCTCCGGGGTGGTGCCCAGAACCTTCACCCCACAGTC
>DAIQQD010000095.1:5903-7860 GCA_036787015.1 Chloroflexota bacterium | reverse complement strand
GTAGAAGGCCGTGTTTGAGGCGACCAGGCTGGCGTAGCTTACCATGGCCGCCTTCGGCAATCCCGTGGTGCCCGAAGTATACATCAGCAAGGCCAAGTCACTGGTTTTGCCTTTGCCAATGCTCTCTTCGAAGACCCCCGTGTGGTCCTTACCGTATTCCACTCCCATCTGTGCGATGGAGTCGAAACTGGCCAGAATGGGATCGTCGTAGCCGCGCAGGCCCTTGGGGTCCCAGTAGATCACCTTCTTAACGAGAGGCAACTCGTCCTTGATTTCGAGGATCTTGTCCACCTGCTCCTGGTCCTGGACTACCACAATCTTGGCATCGGAATGCTCCAGGAAGTACTTCACCTCTTTGGCTCCGCTGCTGGAGAACACGCCGGTGACCACCCCACCCGCAGCCTGCGCCGCCAGTTGCGCCCAGAACCAGTGCGGGTCGTTGTCTCCCAGGATGGCCATGACATCCCCGCGCTGGAAGCCAAGGCTCATCAGTCCCAGAGAGAAGTCCTTAATGTTCCCGCAGGCTTCCTTCCAGGTGTACTCCCTCCAGAACCCAAGCTCCTTCTTGCGCATCCAGACCTTGTCCGCAAACTTCTGCTGGTTCTCCAACAGCAGTTTGGGGACGGTGAAATCGCCCGCGGTGCCAGCAGCTACGCCCATCTCGTGTCCAGAACCTTCTTGTATTCCTGTGGCAGTTTGCCCTTGGGCAGGAACTCGATCGTGTCCATCCTCAGCTTGAAGACTTCCTGGGTGCGCTGGTTAATGGCCTGGGACAGCACTTTGCGGTCCACACCAGGTTCCGTCTCAGCATTAAGTGTTATCTGATCCTTGTGCCCGTCGAGCTTCAGCACCATCTGATACTTCAGAACCTCAGGCAGTTTGGAGAACGCCTCGTCCAGCTCCTTCATGTGGACAAACATCCCCTTCACCCGTATGTGCTCACCAATCATTCCAATAATCTTGGGGATTCTGGGCGCCGTTCGGCCGCAGGCGCAGGTCTGGTTGGTATAAGAGGCCAGGTCGCCGGTGCCGAACCTGACCAGCGGGTAGACCTTGCTGAACAGCGTCACCACGATCTCCCCCTCCTCCCCAGGCTTCACCTGCTTCCCAGTCTGCGGGTCCACGATTTCAATGACGCACTCGGCGTCGTCGTAGTGATAGCCCAACCCCAGCCCGCAGTCCCAGGCGACTGAGCCAACATCAGCGGTGGCATAGCCATCGGCCACCACCAGCCCGTACTGCTCCTCAAAGACCTTCCTCAGAACCTGAATGTGCCTCTCCCCGCCACCGGTGGTGTACTTGAGGTTGAAGTCCTTTCTGACGTCATAGCCCATTTCCTCGGCCTTCTTCAATATGCTCATGGTGAAGCTGGGGAAGCTGCAGATGGCAGTGGCCTTCAAGTCATGCAGCAGCTTGACCTGGAGTTCGGTCTGCCCGATCCCCGCCGGCACCACGGTGCATCCCAGCACATCCAGGGCATCGGTCATGAACAGCCCGGCCGGCACCATGTGGTATGCCGTGGACACCATCACCACGTCCCCGGGCTTCGGCAAGCCCATCCTCACAAAACCCCTGACGGCGGCCTTGATCCGCTCTTCACCCCAGGCATCATAGATTGGACCCGGAGACACGTAGATCCTTCCCAGCGAATTCAACGGCACAGCCAGAAAGCCTCCGAACGGGGGCTTGGCCTGCTGCAGCTTGACCAGTTGATCCTTCGTGGTGACGGGGAGTCTCTCCAGGTCCTTGATGCTCTTGATGTGCCTGGGGGAGATGCCGGCATCGTCGAATATCTTCTTCACGGCCGGGGCGTGCCGGTAGGCGAAGTTGGCCTGCTTGGCCAACCGGCCGCCGAGCCACTCCTCTCTCTCTGCCAGAGGCATCCTCTCTTTCGAATCGTCATACAGGGAGTTCAACTGCTTTGCATTCAGACGACGCAACATGGTCTACCTCCAAC
>DAIQQD010000095.1:1328-5803 GCA_036787015.1 Chloroflexota bacterium | reverse complement strand
TGGCGGTCTTCGCCTTGCCCTTCTCCGGCTCGATCGTATACTCCCACATGCAGTCGACGCCCTCCACCTTCTTGGTGTATGGAGCATCGTAGGGAGGAATCACCAGCGGTCTGCACTTCACATTGGGGATCACCGCCTTGCCGGTCATCCCGAACATGGGGATATCCCAGTCACGGCACATGACCCTGACGAACTCCATGTCGCCTCTGTCTCTATAGACACGCATGGCCTTGCATCTGGTGACTTTGACGATGCCCACGCTCGGGCTCTTCAGCTCCACCTCGTAGTCATAGAGGTACGGACAACCGCCGGCAGCAGGGTGAAACTGGGTCACCTTGAGAATGGCAGCCATATCCTTGGCCTCATGTCCCAGGGCTTGCAGGGTGCGCAGAGCAGTCGGCGGGATATTCCTCAGCCACACCTCTTTGTCCATGTCACGGGCTATCTGTTGTCCGTACTTCTGCGCCACAGCGTCAAACCAGTGGCCATCCATCTGCTGGTATGCCCTCGCGAACTGACCCGCCAACTTGACCAGGGTGTCATGGTCAAGGTCCTCGAGGTGAAGAACGGGTTTTACAGGGCCGCTGTAGTCCTTTGCTGCTCTTGCCATTCAAACCGCCTTTCTTCGAATGCCAAGAGGAGACATGCGCAAAATCAAGCGGCGCACAAGTCGTCTGCAACGACGTTGACTGAGGTCCCCCCTTGGTGTAATACAAGGTCAAAATACTCCCAGACCCAGGGGTTGTCTGTCCGCGTAACCCTGAATCTCTTGTAGGTGAATCACCTACAAATGGGCCTGAGCCGGGCTTGACAAGACCTGAATGGGGGTGAGATAAGGAGTGTAGGCGGAATGCACCACTACATTCGGCAGTGAGGACGTCGAGGCATGATACGCTACGTTGCCATGCATCGTAAGGGTGGCCCACTGCACGCACTGGATGAGACCTCGCCTGCGGACGGCAAAAGTGCAAAGAGTAAACCGGGCCGCAGCCCCAAGGCAGAATCTCCAGAGCCGCAGGTCGGGAACCAGCCCAAGAAGAACGTCCTGCGGGGACGCGAGAGTCTCTATCGCCTCCTCGCCGAGAACGTGTCAGATGTCATCTGGGTCAGCGATCTGAAGGCGAATCTGGTCTACATCAGTCCTTCCGTAACGCGGCAGATAGGCTATACCCCTGACGAGATTATGAGTCACCCGCTGACAGTCACGACCAAGACACATCTGCGTCAAGCCATCCAGAAAGCTCTCAAGTATGTCAGCCCTGAGCGGCAGCGAAAGGGCGACAGCGCCAGGCCGTTCCGAATGGCGGTAACCCGTAAGGATGGATCCGCGGTCTGGACCGAGACCTACATGAGTGTCCTCCAAGATCGAAAAGGCCAGCCTGTCGGTATCGTCGGCGCAGTGCGGGACATCACCGAGCGCAAGACGTATGAACAGGCGCTGGAGCGCTCCGAGTCCGAGTTGAGGCTGCTGTCGCAACGAGTCCTTCAGGTTCAAGAAGATGAGCGTGCCCGCATCGCGCGTGACCTGCACGATCAACTGGGGCAGGAATTGGTGTACCTCAGAATGAAGGCCCAGTCCCTAGCGGAGCAGACAGGAAACTCGTCGGACGCCCACGAGGCCTTGGTGGAACTGGTGAACCTGATAGACCAGACTAGATCTACCTCGCACCGTATCGCCGAGAGCGTGAGCCCGCCCATACTGGATGACATGGGCCTGGTGAAAGCGGTGCGCCTGTGTGCCGGGGAGTTCTCCAAGCACTCCTCGATAGCCTGCTACGTTGATGTTCCCGTTGACAGCCCCGGAGTGCCCAGGGAGATAGCGACGGCGGCCTACCGCATCCTCCAAGAAGCCCTGACGAACGTCTCGAAACATGCCCAGGCTTCAGAGGTGCACATTAGTATTGCAGAAACGCGGAAGACCCTCGTTCTCAGGATATCCGATAACGGGGTTGGCCTGGACAGCACGGTGCCGGAGAAGAGCTCATTGGGCCTCGTGGGTATGCGAGAAAGGGCCCGCCTGGCCGGAGGGTCAGTCAGGATCACCAGCCGCCCCTCCCGTGGGGTTCAAGTAGTAGCACGTCTGCCGCTCGATGGCAGTCGGGCCAATATCCAAGACAGAACAACATAGTCTGGGCTTGTGATCCAACTTCCGCCGGCAAATGCGATGCTGATGGTCAGGCATGACCGGTATGGGGGTCTGCCGAAGGGCACGCAGAAGAGGACACATGATCAGAGTCCTGCTCGCAGACGATCACAACCTGGTCCGCGCCGGGATGAAGAGCCTGCTGGAGAAATGCCCGGACATACGGGTGGTGGCCGAGGCTTCTGACGGGCTGGAGGCCGTAACCCAGTTCAAGGCACTGCGACCCGATGTGGTGATTCTGGACATCTCCATGCCCAACATGGATGGATTGGAGGCCGCCAAGTACATCCTGTCCATCGACCAGGGCGCAGCCATTCTTATCCTCACGATGTACTTGGAGAAGCAGTATGCTGTGAGGGCCATGAGAGCCGGCGCTCTGGGATACATTACCAAGAGCGCTTCGACTTCCGAACTGCACGCTGCGGTCCGCACCGTCGCTCTCAAGAAGCGATTTCTCCTGGAAGACGGCCTCGACGCCCTGACCACCCGGCTCGCTACCCGGGGATCCGACGGCGAACTGGTTGACAGTCTTTCTGACCGCGAGTTGCAGATACTGCGCCTGATAGCCCGCGGCCGCAAGGTCAAGGAGATATCGCAGGAGCTTGACGTGAGAACCAAAACCGTGGAGACCTACAGATCGCGAATCCTGCGGAAGCTGGGCCTGCGCAACAACGCGGAACTTTGCCGGTTTGCCTTCGAAAACGCTCTGCTTGATGGCTAGTGCAGGTGCCGCTGAGAACGCTCAAGAAACCCCGCTGGTCGAGTTTCATCACCCCCGAGCCGGGTGATTCGTTGCCCCAGGCTTCTGGGCTGTCGCTCAGGCTGCGTGTTGTCTCTTGCCGGCCATCGCCGCGTTGATGAAACCTACGATGTCCTGCGTCATCGCACCCGGGCGGAAGACCGCCTGGATTCCCATCTTCTTCAGCACCGGCACATCCTCTTCCGGTATGATGCCGCCGGCGACGATAAGGACATGGTTGAGCCCTTTCTGCTTCAGCCCGTCCACAATCAGCGGAAAGAGCTCCATGTGTGCCCCGGAGAGGATGCTGAGCCCGACCACATCGACGTCTTCCTGGAGAGCAGCTTCAACTATCATCTCAGGTGACTGGCGAAGCCCCGTATAGATCACCTCCATGCCGGCTTCACGCAAAGCCCGGGCAATCACCTTGGCTCCGCGGTCGTGACCGTCCAGACCCGGCTTTGCCACCAGAACGCGAATCTTCTCCTGCTTCACTTTGTTGCCCATGTCCTTCTCCCCCGTATGGCGCTAGCCGACCAACTGCTTGGCTATGGTCATGCGTTGCATCTCGGATGTTCCCTCGTAGATCTCCGTTATCTTCGCATCTCTGAAGTAGCGCTCGACGGGATAGTCCTTGATGTACCCGTACCCGCCGTGAATCTGGACGGCCTTCGTGGTGACGCTCATGGCCGTCTCAGCGGCAAAAAGCTTTGCCATCGCCGCTTCCTTCAAATACGGCAGACCCTGGTTTTTCAAGAAGGCCGCCCGGTACGCCAGAAGCCGGGCCGCATCAACCTGCGTTGCCATGTCTGCCAGCATCCACTGAACAGCCTGGAACCCGGAGATAGCCCGCCCGAACTGCTGGCGATCCTGGGCATAAGCCAGCGAAGCCTCGAGCCCCGCGCGGGCGATGCCAACAGCCTGCGCCGCCACATTGATCCGGCTGGCGTCGATGGCGCCCATGGCCACCTTGAAGCCACCGCCTTCGTCGCCGAGCCGGTTTCCCACGGGCACTTGGCAACTCTGGAAAACAAGCTCCGCTGTGGAAGAACCCCTGACTCCCAGCTTGCGCTCCTTCTTCCCCACCGAGAATCCCGGGGTGCCCTTTTCCACCATGAGAGCAACTATGCCCTTGTGGCGAAGCGACTTGTCCGTGGTAGCAAACACCACTGCAATGTCAGCCTCGGCCCCGTTGGTGATGAATGTCTTCGTCCCGTCCAGAACGTAGTGGTCGCCGCGGCGGGTGGCCGCAGTCTGTATGGCTGCGGCATCGCTGCCGGCCCCTGGTTCCGTCAGGCCAAAACACGCCAGTTTCTGCCCTTTCGCCAGAGGCACTACAAAGCGTCTCTTCTGTTCCTCCTTGCCAAACAGGTATATGGGATAGCAGGCCAGCGAGACTGAGGCCAGATAGATGGTGGAAGTGCTGGCGCAGGCCCGGGCTATCTCCTCTGTGGCAATGACCATATGTACGCTGTCGCCACCGCTCCCGCCATACTCCTCGGCTATGCACACCCCCATCAGTCCGAGTTCTGCCATCTTGCGCACATTCTCAGCCGGAAACTTCTCCTCATCATCCACCCGTGCTGCCACCGG
>DAIQQD010000095.1:0-1228 GCA_036787015.1 Chloroflexota bacterium | reverse complement strand
GACTCCACCATGAAACTGCCCCCCAGCGGATCGATGGAGTTGGTCACCCCGCTTTCATGAGCTATGATCTGCTGCGTGCGCAAGGCGATCCGCACAGCTTTCTCAGATGGCAACGCCATGGCCTCGTCCATCGAGTTGGTGTGAAGTGACTGCGTTCCTCCCAGCACTGCTGCCAGCGCTTGCATGGTCGTGCGGACAATGTTGTTCTCCGGTTGCTGTTCAGTGAGGCTGCACCCCGCCGTCTGGGTGTGGAACCTCAACCAGCAACTGCGGTCCTTCTTGGCTTTGAAGCGTTCCTTCATCTCCCGGGCCCATATGCGGCGCGCCGCCCGGAACTTGGCAATCTCCTCAAAGAAGTCGTTGTGGCAGTTGAAGAAGAAACTCAACCTGGGCACAAAATCGTCTACATCCAGGCCGCGCTTGAGGCCCAACTCCACATAGGTGAACCCATCGGCCAGAGTAAAGGCCAGTTCCTGTTGGGCTGTGGCGCCGGCTTCCCGGATGTGGTACCCGCTGATGCTGATCGTGTTCCACAGAGGCATGTACTTCGTGCCAAACTCGATGGTATCGGCCACCAGCCGCAGAGAGGGCTCCGGCGGGTAGATGTAGGAAGCCTGAGCAATGTACTCTTTAAGTATGTCGTTCTGTATGGTGCCACCCAGCTTCGCCATGGGTATGCCCTTCTTCTCCGCCGTCACAATGTACATGGCCCAGATGATGGCAGCAGGTCCGTTGATGGTCATGGAAGTGGTCACCTTGTCCTGCGGTATGCCATCGAAGAGAATCTCCATGTCACGCAGGGAAGATATGGCCACACCGCACTTGCCGAATTCTCCCCTCGCCTCTTTCGCATCCGTGTCGTAGCCAACCAGCGTGGCGTAGTCGAAGGCGGTGCTGAGACCCGTCTCACCATGGCTGAGCAGGTACCTGAAGCGCGCGTTGGTCTCCTCGGCTGTTCCGAAGCCGGAGAACATCCGCATGGTCCACAGTCGCCCTCTGTAACCAGTGGGGTGAATAGCTCTGGTGAACGGATACCTGTTGGGCAGGCCCAGATCGTTGAGATATGACAGCTTGCCGACATCCAGAGGCGTATATACGCGTTTCACCGGCATGCCCGACACCGTGGTGAACCTCGGCAGCCTCTCCCCCACACCCTTCAGCTCTCCCTCAGAAACTGACGCCTGTCGGTCAATCTCCTCCAACTCCTTCTTGTCGAACAAATGATGGC
>DAIQQD010000094.1:0-7921 GCA_036787015.1 Chloroflexota bacterium | reverse complement strand
GTCCATCTGAAGGAAGCCCGGGAGATGTTTCAGAACGGCTATCCCAGGTTCCTTAGCGAGGCCACGGGAGGGCCCAGGATCCTGGTGCATGTCGAGCCGGGGCGCATCTGGATCAATGGCAAGTTCGTGGCGCCCATCCGGGACCGCAACCAGTTGAGGAGCCGGATACTGGTGCAATTCATGGAGCGGGCCAAGACGAACGCGGACGTCAAGCTGGCCTAGGCAGGCCTCCGCAGTCCTGTTCTACTCCACCCGCTCGACCTTCAGCAGGTTCGTCGTGCCGGGGATAGCGATGGGGAGGCCGGCGGTAATCACTATGAGGTCGCCTTTGCGGGCGATCCCCGTTTCGAGGCACAGGCGCACACCCTCGGCAAAGAGGTCGTGCACGGTCGCCGGCTCAGGTACCTCGTAAGGATAGACCCCCCAGGAGAGCAGCAGCCTTCTTAGCTGTCTGGGTATGGGAGTCGCGGCCAGAATGGGAATGCCGGGGCGGTACTTGGCCACCCGCCTGGCAGTGCTGCCGGACATAGTGAAAGCGACGATGGCCGCTGCCCCCAACTGGCGCGCTGTGTTGCAGGCAGCATAGCTGATGGCATCGTCAGTCACCGGCTCCAGGTCGGAGCCCTTCTCTCGAACCATCTTGTCATGAGGCAGTGAAGATTCGGTCTCCAGAGCCACTCGCGTCATTACCTTGACCGCCTCGACAGGGTAGCGGCCCACAGCGGTCTCTCCGGACAACATGATGGCATCCGTGCCATCAATAATGGAATTGGCTATGTCGGTGACCTCAGCTCTTGTTGGCAAGGGCGAGTCTATCATGGACTCCAGCATCTGGGTGGCGGTGATGACGGGCTTCCCCGCCCGGTTGCACTTCCTGATGACTTCCTTCTGAACCATGGGCACCTTCTCCAGGGGGATCTCCACCCCCAGGTCGCCCCGGGCTACCATCAGTCCATCGGCGGCAGCCACTATCTGGTCAATGTTCTGCCAGGCCTCCCACTTCTCAATCTTGGCCACGAGCGGCGTGTCCACGCCTTTGTCCCGCAGGAAGCTCTTCACCTCAAGGACATCGGCGGCACCTCTTACAAAGGAAAGCGCGATGAAATCTACCCCTTGCTCTATTCCAAAGAGCAGGTCTTCCAGATCAGTCTCCATTGCTGAAGGAACCTGCAGATTCACCCCGGGAACGTTTATGCCCTTGTCCCATTCCAGGATGCCACCTACGGCAACGCGGCACGTGACATCTGTGGCGGTCTGTCGCAGTACCTCCAGCTTTATGGCACCGTCGTTCAGGAATACGATGTCTCCCGGCTTCACGCTTTGCGGCAGGCCCGGCAGGCTGACACTAACGCCGCGTTCATCGCCGTCCACGCGGCGGGTGGTGAGAACGAAGTCGCTGCCTTCGGCCAGAGTGACTTCCTTTGATTTCAGACGTCCGGTCCGTATCTTGGGTCCGGGAAGGTCCTGCAGGATGGCCACCGGGATGTTGAGCCTGGCGGACACCCCACGGATGGCGCGAATGCGACTCGCTTGGTCTTGATGGCTGCCGTGGGAGAAGTTGAGGCGAGCCAAATTCATCCCGGCGAGGATGAGGCTCTCCAGAACGTCACTGGACTCGCTGGCGGGCCCGATGGTACAGATGATCTTCGTTCTTCGAACGGTGTCCATGCTTGCCAATCATTATACAGCTTCAAATGAATGGCACGGGCTGTTGACAACCGGGGTGACGGTGTTCGATAATCTGCGTCGAATCACGGGGTTGGGGTTGTGGTGGGGAGGCTATTCAGAGAGCGGACTGCCCGCCGCGAACCGGCTTCTGATTGATGTATCACTGTGGGTTCCTGTACCTGTGGGTGGCTTGGAGCAGGCCGGCTGGTGCAGGAGAATCTCGCTGGTTCAAAGCTGCAAGCGGTCAGAACTTGAGCTTCGCGGGGAGCCAGCTACAAACCTGCCAAGCGAGCAGAGGAGGGTCAACTGGCTCGGTCCCAGCCTGCCTGCATGATTCTCTGGCTCAGTCATACTGACATCGTCCCTCTAACCTCGATTTCGCGATTCTCTTTTGACCGCAATAACACTTTTTATAGAGTAGCCAAGCTGGCGTCTTCTGGTATGTGACTTTTGTCTCTTTCCTTGCGTTCGCTTATTCGTCACCCGTATCAGGTCCGGGTCCCTGACCGCCAGGGAGACCGGCGCGGAACCCGCCGCGATCTGAGTGCCTCAGAAAGAAACACCGACATGAGAACCTGGTCCCATGTCGGTGCGGATAGCGATTGTGCCCGGTGATCAGCTAGAGCGCCATCTCCTTCAGGTCGGGGCTGATGATCAGCTTGGGCTCGGTTACCGACTGCACGTCCTCAGCAGTAAGGCCTGGTGCCACTTCCTTCAGCACCAAGCCCTTGTCGGTGACCTCCAACACAGCGAGATCGGTTACTATCAGCTTCACCACGCCGACCGCGGTGACCGGGTAGGTGCACTTCTTGACGATCTTGTAATCGCCTTTAGTGGTCACATGCTCCATGGCAGCGATGACCTTCTTAGCGCCTGTGGCCAGATCCATGGAGCCCCCGATATTACCAACGTGCTCCGGAAAACCGCGGTCGGGGTTGTTCCATCCGGCAAGGTCTCCCTTCTCTGAGACCTGCAGTGCGCCCAGGACTGCCACATCCATGTAGCCGCCGCGGATCATGGCAAAGGATTCACAATCGGAGAAATAGCAGCAACCTGGCAGTTCTGTTACCGGCTGGCAACTGGCATTGATACAGTCCTGATCGATGTTGTCGCCTTCAGCCAA
Source organism: Chloroflexota bacterium (assembly GCA_036787015.1). Lineage (GTDB taxonomy): Bacteria > Chloroflexota > Dehalococcoidia > UBA2247 > RBG-13-53-26 > JAFGCL01. The sequence continues at coordinate 5,130 of DAIQQD010000094.1, read as the reverse complement.
AGGGCCTGTATTCAACATGCCGATCTCGGCCTGCAACACGATGTCCCTGCCCTCAATCCAGTTGGACACCAAAGTGGGTATGCCGATGCCGAGGTTGACATAAGATCCATCCTGCAAGTCGTTGGCTATCCTGAGGGCTATGAGTTCCCGGGCTACTCCCTCGAACTTCTTGTTGTTCGGTTTCACAACCACTTGTTGACCTCCCGTTACTTTGCTCAAGCACCTAATCGATGCCGGGCTTGTATGTTCGCCGTCCAACCCCAACCACTCTCTGAACATAGACACCGGGCATGTGTACCTTGTCTGGGTCCAGTTCGCCTGCTTCCACCACCTTCTCGACTTGGGCTATTGTGATCCTGGCAGCCTTGCCCATCTCCGGGTTGTAGTTCTGGGCCGTCTTGCGGAAGGTGCAGTTGCCAAACCGGTCTCCCTTCCAGGCATGTATGAAGGCGTAGTCCGGTTTGAGAGCGATCTCCAACAAATACGGGCGACCATTGAAAACCTTCTTCTCCTTGCCCCTCTCGACGACGGTGCCCACCCCGGTGGGGGTATAGAAGCCGGCGATGCCGGCGCCCGCCGCCCGCATCTTCTCGATGAATGTACCCATTGGGAATACCTCGACCTCAATCTTCCCGGCACGCACGGCGATCTCGAACGGAGAGTTGGCTCCTCTGGAGGCTGATCGGTAGAAGGGATAGTTGACGATAGCTTTCTTGACCTGTCCCTGTTCAACCAGCTTGGTCACGTCCTCATTGCCCGGTCCCATCTGCTGGCAGATAATGGTCAGGTTCTTGGCTCCCTGCCTGGCCAGTGCCTGGATTAGTTCTACAGGTGTGCCTGCCGTAAAAAAGCCTCCAATGGCAATGGAGGCTCCGTCCGGTATGTCCTTGACGGCTTCATCTATGCTGGCGAAGACTTTGTCCATACGTTCTCCCTACTACACCTTTCGTGTTCTTGTCTCAGTGAGATTGTCCTAGGCCGTAGGTATGCTCGGCGGTACTCCCTGTTCTCCCCTTCTCCTCTGTGGCGAGTCTGGCTGGGTTCACCCCCTGGCCAAAGAAAGAATAAGACATGGACGTTGGACATGTCAATTTTGGCGAAGTCGGCTGGCTGTCAGGGCTGAGAGGATATCGCGATCCGGTGTGGAGTGCTGGTGAAACAGAAAGGCCGAGCCAGGCTCGGCCTTTCTGGGGTCGTCACAGGACCTATTGGACTCTGACTTCGATTTGCTTTGGCTTGGCTTCCTCGGCCTTGGGCAGCTTGATCTCCAGCACTCCCTTGTCCAGGGTGGCCGAGATATTCTCTGCCGCTACGCGGAAGGGCAGTTCCATCAGGCGGGAGTACTTGCCGAAGTGGCGCTCTCTCATGTACCAGGTCTTCCCGTCCTCGGTCTTCTCTTCCTTCTTCTCGGCTTCGATCCTCAAGGTGCCGTCTTCGAGGGTGATGTGGAGATCGTCTTTGGCAATACCGGGCAGGTCGGTCTTGATCACCAACTCGTCCTTGGTCTCATGGACGTCCAAGTCCATGCCAAGGCCGCCAGTGACAAATACCGGCTTCCAGGGAGCCCATACGTTTCCGAACACCCTTTCGAATTCCTCCAGGATCGGATCTACTCTGACAATTGCCGTCATCCCTGTCACTCCTTTCTTTTGTATTCGTTGGATCTGTCTACGATTGTATGATCGCGCCAGTACTGAGTAAGCGACTTTGATCACAGGGGTGGTCTGTCCATCGGTGTGAGTGTCAGAGCGGAGTCCGGTTGCCTTGGGCTGGCCTTTCCACAGCACGGACAACAAGAAGGGCGGAGCCTTCCCTCTCTCCGCCCTTGTGGGGCCCAGTGTCGAAGCAACCATCCGGCGCTACTTGTCGTGGTACACGGGGCGTCGCTTCTCAAAGAAAGCGGCTTTTGTGGCCTCTTGGGCATCCTCGGTGAAGCCGCACAGGACGTTCCCGCGTCCCTCCAGTTGCGTGGCGGCGTCTAGGTTTGGAGCGTCGATGTTGCTGTTGAGCAGTTCCTTGGTGAGTCTCAAGGCGAACGGTGTCGCGCTGAGCATCTCCATGGCTAGGTCTCCGGCCACCTGGTCCAGTTGGTCGTCGGGAACCACGCGGGACACGTAGCCGATGCGCTCCGCGGTGGCGGCATCGAGGACTTTGCCGGTATAGATGTACTCGGCCGCTCTAGACAGGCCGATCAGGCGGGGCAGGAAGTAGCTTGATCCCAGGTCACCGCCTGAGTAGCCGATCCGGATGTTGTTGGCGTTGAACCGGGCGGACTCACCGGCGATGCGGATGTCGCAGGCCATCGTGAGGCTGAATCCGCCGCCGGCCGCGGGGCCGCGGACCGCAGCTATCAGAGGTTGAGGGGCGCGGCGCATTTGAACGACGACGTCGGCTATGGCCCGCTGCAGCATATGGCCGTTGGTGGCCAGCCCAGAAGGCCCCTTGACTTCGTCTGAACCCTTGCCGACGAGTCCGGCCAGGTCCTTGACGTCGAAGCCGGCGCAGAATGCGCGGCCGGTGCCGGTGACGATCACCACCCGGGCCTCAGGGTGTTCGTCCAGAGTGCTGAAGAAATGCCTCAACTCCTTGACCATCTCGATGGAAATGGCGTTGAGGCGGTCCGGCCGGTTGAGCCTGAGCCAGCCGACGTAGTCTTGACAGGTGAAATATAATGATCTATAGGTCATTGACATAGAAGTCCTCCTTCGGCTAGGGATGCCACATGTTAGCATCGACGCTCGAAGGAGGTCAATTTTGTTAGGTCGGGATCTGCGTGGGGGGAAACTCGCGGGCCCGGGCCATATGCACCGAGATGGCAGTCACTGTTTAGCTGGTGATTGCACCCCGTTCTGGTAACGGGGGACAAGGGAAGTCTAGACTGGTCTGAAGACGCCGGCCACAGTCCTGGGGTTGGTTGCCTTTCCCGTGGGGGGAGTGACGAAAAAGGGACCGTTCTCCAGATGTGCCCGCTCAGCCAAGAGAGGGAGATTATGCAGACGTATTCCTGTCAGCACTGCGGCCTCTGTTCCAACACCACGTTCGATCTTTTTCTCCACATCTTCACGCAGCACATGCACAAGGATGTGGGCTTGACGAGGAAAGAGGTCCGGAGACTGCTGAGGGAAGCACGCCCATTGGACATGTCCAATTGGGTGGTCTGCCGCAACTAGCCCGCTGTCCGGCACATAGGGCACCTTGACTGCCAAGGAAATCGCGCCTGCGCCCGATAGGTTGATGCATTCTGCTGGGCGCAGGCACAGGCTCCGGAGTTGATCGCCCTGGGTTTTTTGGGTATTGCCTCCACGGCGAGCAGGGCCAGCGTTCCGCAGCCGGAATCCCAAGGTCAAATGCCGTGGCATCGTGCTTGGGGCGAGTTATAGGAATGGGATGACCAGGGATGTCAGGTCAAGCTCGAACGAATTGCAGAAGGGGTGTTGGTAGCAATGTCAACCGAACAGGAGAATCAGGCCGAGCTTTCCGAGTTCAGGGGTAAGGTGGATAAGGAGCCCATAGGGGCGTTCTTCGGGATGAAGCTGCTAGACCTATCTCCGGGGCATGCCAGAGTCAGTATGAAGCTGAGGCCGGAGTATCTCACCTTCAATGGGTTCATCTTCGGCGGTATAATCACATCCATAGCCGATCAGGCGTTTGCCTGTGCCACCAATTCCATGGGCCGTCCCAGCATCGCCACCCAATTCAATGTCCATTTCATTGCAGCGGCGGCTCCGGCAGATGAACTCACTGCCGAGGGGAAGGTGCTGCGAAAAGGCAGGCGTGTTGACGTGTGCGAGATTGCGGTGACCAACCAGGACGGCAAGCTCATTGCCAGGGCCACTGGGACAGCCATTCCTATGGCATGACGCTCGCTCCACCTGACAGATGTGGTGTGGGCCTACCGGGTTCCCGGTAGGCCCACTATTAGTCTTCACAACACCCGGTAGAATCAGGCCTTGTTCTTAATGACCACTACCTCGGCGATCTTCGTCGCGGTGGCGTCGTCCATTCCGATGGTGCGCTGAAGCTCCTCGAGAAATTTCTTCTCGTTATCTTCTACCACGCCATCAGCGAGAACCAGGTCCACGGCCACAAAGAAGGCGGCGGCCAGTTCGTCCTTGCTCAGGCTGGCCTTGGCTGCCTGCAGCACCGGGCCAATGCCTCGCTTCTTGATCAGGCCGGCAACCTTGTTCAGGATATTGGACAGGTCTCTGAGGTCGGCCTTCCTGAATGCCTTCAACGTCATGAGATCAATGGCAACGCGCTGGACTTCTTCTGGACTGACATCGCCGTCCGAAGCCACGGAAGCCACAGCTACTGCGCCGAAGGCTTCCTTCTTGTCCAGCTTTATGTCCCCGCTCTCCTTGCCCAAGACCTTGTCGAACAAACCCATTGCTGTTGTCCCTCCTAATTCTCTGAACGTCTCTCACGTGCGCAGATTCGGCAGCCAAGTATTATACATCAATCCCCTTCACGTTGGCGTTTGGGAATTCGGTCATTCCCTTGTAGTACACACACTGCCGGTGCGGTTGTTAGAGGAATGTGATCCAGGTCATACACCTTCTGTTTGTCGAGACGCCATAATACCTGTGCAAGCGAAGGCTTGACAGCAGTCGTTTGGCTTGCTAGAATAGTATAAATAATAATGATAGCTGTTATTAATTGATCTGCGAGAGGTTATGCGAAAGTCAAAACAGAGAGACGCGATCCTTAGGGTGTTGATGAATACGACATCACATCCTACGGCTGAATGGTTGTACGAGGAAGTGAAGAAGGAGATTCCGAACATAAGTCTGGGGACCATATACCGAAACTTGCGGGTGATGAAGGAGCAAGGTGAGATTTTGGAACTCGAGCAGACCGGTACGTACAGGAGATTTGACGGAAACTCGGCGAATCACTACCACTTCAGGTGCGAAGAATGCGGGAGGGTTTTTGATATCAATGAGCCCGTGGTCTCGGGGATCGATGAGCGGGTGGAGAGGAACACCGGTTTCAAGGTTTCGCATCACCGGCTGGAGTTTCGCGGCGTATGCCGTGATTGTCTGAATATAGGAAAGGAAAATTGAGGAGGCAAGAGTATGGACGCTGCGATAAAAGATCTGAAGAAGAATGTGGTCATCAAGGCCGTCAAAG
>DAIQQD010000093.1:0-7927 GCA_036787015.1 Chloroflexota bacterium | reverse complement strand
CCTGGATATTCGCGCTGCAAAGAATCCGTCCTCTCGACCGCTTCATCGTCCTGAATTTCCCGCACCCCAAGCTGTACCGTGACCGCATCGCGCGCTGGCCTCAGATCACGAGGTCCTGGTATGTGTTCCTGTTTCAGCTTCCCTGGTTTCCCGAGTTCATGATGGGGTCGAGACAGGCGAGGACTGTCCGCCAGACGTTCTATGCCACAGCAGTGGACAAGTCGCGCTTTCCTGAAGAGGTGCTGGATGTATACCGCAAGAACGCCCTCGTTCCGGGGGCTCTGACGGCTATGATCAACTACTACCGGGCCAACTGGGGCATCCGCGAGGGAGGTCTCTTCGCGGAACAGCGCCGGGCGATCGAATCCATCCTGGAGACCCCCACGTTGATGATCTGGGGTGAGAAAGACATCGCGCTGGGCAAGCACCTCACGTACGGGACGGACAAGCTGGTCAAGCACCTCACTCTCCGATATCTGCCCGACGTGTCCCACTGGGTGCAGCAGGAGGCTCCGGAGACCGTGAATGCCATGATCGAAGCCTGGCTCACCGGCAGACAGGTGCCCGAAGCCGGGCCGGGGGGCAAGCTGCCAGCGGCGACTGGACCTCACCAGACCGCTGGTTAGCCCGTCTGGGTTGACCACTCAAGCCCGCCGATCGCGAAGCCGCACGACAACGCTTGAGCTTGTTGATATAATTGATGCGATGAAGGTGGGGCAGCCAATGCCACGGCCGCCCTGCGGCGCCGAATATGAAGTTCCATCGAATACTGGCCGCAGTAGACGGCGGTGATGCCGACAAGGACGCCATTCAGTTGGCGTGCAGGCTCGCGAAGGAGACCAAGGGCAAGGTCTTCGTTGTTCATGTGATCGAAGTGAAGCGTTCCCTCCCCCTCAACGCTGAATTGCAGGGAGACGCCGAGCAGGGCGAGCGCATTCTGCGCCGGGCTCAAGACTGCGCCGACGCCTGTGACTGTGAGATCGAGACGGACCTGTTGCAGGCACGGGAGCCGGGGCCGGCGATTGTCACGGAGGTAGCGGAAAAGCAGATTGACTTGGTGTTGATGGGGATGAGCTACAGGACGAAGTTTGGTCAATTCGAGATAGGGGAGACCATTCCCTATATCCTGAAGAACTGCCCCTGCCGAGTCATGGTTCTGCGGCAGCCGCTGGAGGATGACGCGAAATGAAGGTCCTTATCATGGGCTGCGGCCGAGTCGGAGCGCACCTGGCCTCCCTCCTGGAGACAGCTGGCCACGAGGTGACGGTGCTGGACGTTGACCCCTCGGGATTCGGCAAGTTGCCTCTCACATTCAGGGGCAATGCGCTGTTGGGCGATGGCACTGACGGGGACTCCCTGCGCAGAGCCGGCATAGAGGAGATGGACGCCTTCATCGCTCTGACCGAGTGTGACAACACCAACATCATGGCGGCCCAGATCGCCAAGAGCGTGTTCAACGTGCGCAAGGCTGTCTGCCGCGTCTATGACCCAACGCGCGAAGAGCTGTACCGGGAGCTGGGGCTCGATACTTTCTGTCCCACGGCGCTCATGGCAGAGTCGGTGATGAAGAGGCTCTAGAAGAGGTGTACCAGACGGGATGAGCAGGTAGGCCATGTATATCGTCATCGTCGGCGCCGGGAACGTCGGGTATCACCTGGCCAAGGCCGTGCTCAGCAAGGGACACGAGGTACTGCTGATAGACAGAGACGCAGCTATCCTCGGTCGCATAGAGGATGAACTGGGCAGCATCGGCTTGGAGGGAGACGCCTGCGAAGCCAACACGCTGGAGGAGGCGGGAACAGCCAGGGCGGACCTGTTTGTGGCGGTGACTGAGCAGGATGCAGACAACCTCGTCGCCTGCCAGATAGCCAAGCACCGTTTCAAGGTGCCCCGGACAGTTGCCCGTATCACCGACCTCAAGAACGAACCCCTGTTCAAGAAGCTGGGCGTTGATGTGACTGTCAGCAGCACTATTCTCATCCTGCAGTACATCGAGAGCCAGACCAGCAAACCCCAATTTCTGACCCGTCTGGCAGTGCTGAAAGGCAGCGACCGCGAAATAGTAGATGTCAGAATACCGCCGACGTCGGCCGTTGTCGGCAAGAAGATCAGGGATATCAGCCTGCCACAGAACAGCCTCATCATCCTGTTGATCCGCCGTGACGAGAGAATCCAGTTGCCAACGTCAACCACTGCGCTCGAAGCCGGTGACAGAGTCGTCGTTGTCGGCGATCGCCCCTCTGAGGCAGGCTTGCACCAGGCACTCGCCGGTAGCTAACCATGAGCAAGAAGAGCATCGCGTATCTTGGACCCCCGGGCACCAACACTGAACAGGCCGCCCTGAAATACGACTCCCAGGCCCATCTCATTCCCTTCCCCAGCGTTTCGGCCGTCGCCTCCGCAGTGGACAGCGGAATAGCCGGCGAAGGCGTAGTTCCTATCGAGAACAGCCTGGAAGGGTCCGTTAATGACACGCTCGACCTCCTCATTCACGAATCCCGGCTGCTCATCTGCCGCGAGTTGGTGCTGGATATTGAGAACCACCTGCTGGTGAAACCGGGAACATCGGCCGCGGGGTTGAAAGTAATCTACTCCCATCCCCAGGCGCTGGCTCAGAGCCGCCGATTCATCGAGCGGTGCTATCCGAAAGCGCAAGTGGTCGCTGCACTCAGCACGGCAGCCGCGGTGGAGGACATGATGGCCTCGAAGGAACCGGCGGCGGCCGTCGGCAATTCCAGGGCTGCCGAGCTGTACGGCGCACAGGTCCTGGCGACCAACATCCAGGATCGCTCACCCAACGTGACCCGGTTCGTGGTTCTGGCCGCGGAGGATCACGCTCCAACCAGCCGCGACAAGACATCGCTGGCTTTCACTTTTGCCGATGACCGTCCCGGTTTGCTGTACGAAGTCCTGGGGGAATTCGCCAGGCACAGCATCAACCTGGCGAAGATAGAGTCCCGTCCCTCGAAAGAGGCCCTCGGCAGATACGTGTTCCTTATCGACCTCGAAGGGCACCGCCAGGACAAGCTGATCAGCCAGGTGCTGGACGGAGTGAAGGTTCAGACGTCATTCTTCAAAGTCCTGGGGTCTTATCCCAGGTATCAGGGGGGCTCTTGACGCAGGTACTTCTGTCTAGGGTCTGGGGATGTTCCACGCTCTGCGTATGTCGCCCGAGCATGGGGGCCAGCGGATTGAAGGCAATCGTCACACAGGCAAGAGATATGCAACAGGATGCTGCCGGGGTTTGGGGTGTCCCCCAGTTGTCCCTCTCTTCCCCCAAGCACGGGGGCCACGGGTTCAAGGCAGTCGTGGCAGGCAAGAAGGATGCAGCAGGATGCTGCCGAGGGTCTGGGGGTGTCCCCCAGTTCTCTCTCTTCCCCCAAGAGTGGGGGCAAGGGGGTTGATTACATCCAATCAAGGAGTTCCAGGTTAAAGACATGGTCAACGAGATAAACAGCAACAGCAACCACGAGGGCGAGTTTGACCTCGACTGGCACGACGACCACGTCGTCCCGAAGATGATTTTCCCGGATCTGGAGTTCTTCTTCGATCGCCTCACCCAGGCAACATTCGATGCCGTTGACCCCCGGAATGGCGAGCGGGTTCTGGACGTGGGGTGCGGCCGGGCCAACGATGCCATGGATCTGGCCCGCAGAGGCGGAAGCTGCCTGGGTCTGGAGCCTTCCGAGACCATGCTCTGCTACGCGAAGAGGGATATCGCCAAGGACGGCACGGGCGTGGCCCTTCTGCGCGGAATCGGCGAGGACATGCCGCTCAAGAGCCATTCCGTAGACAAGGTGGTCTGCAAGGGAGCCCTCGATCACTTCCCCACACCCGAGAGGGCCATCATCGAGATGGCCAGAGTGGTCAAGCCGGGCGGCGCTGTCATCATTACGGTAGCCAACCTCGATTGCCTCGGATTCCGGTTGGGCCGCACCTTCTTCGTGAGATTCAGGAAAATGCTGCGCCGGGAGGAGTCTATCTACGAGAAGATATGGAAGACGCCCTTCGACCACACCTTCAGGTTCGACTACAAGACGCTGAACAAGATGGTGAAGCAGCACATGAAGATAGACGAGTCGATCGGAGTGTCGCTGTTCTTTGCCTCACCGTGGTGGGGTGCCATACTGTCGAAGCTCCCCAGGCCTTTCTCCAGGGCCATCTTGCGAACGCTGGACGCTCTCGCCCACCACATTCCCTCACTCAGCGACGGCGTAGTTCTCAAGTGCAGCCTGCGGACCGGGCCGTAGCGCTGTCCCTAGCGCTTCACCAGCACCAGAGTAGAGACGCCTCCCCTGCCCTTGATCTCCACGGACTCGGCTATCTGATCCCTGTGTTCTGAGATGATTCTGTCCACTGCCGGCGTGACCTCGGGCCAGTCATCGAACCTGTAGTCATGGAATCCGATTGCGCCTCCGGACACCAGGCGGGGCCATATCAGCGCGAAGTCACTTGCCACGCATGCCTCCTGGTGGCAACCGTCAACGAAACCGAAACAGAACTCCTGCCCCTTAGGAAAACTAACCTGCCGGGAGTCCTCCCTGATGGTCACTATGTTGTCCATCCCCTGCGTCGTCTTCTGGTAGACCTCGAACATGGAGGGTCCTTCGAGGAAGGCTTGGTAGACCTCTCCCGCCGTCACGCCGCCCCGCCCCACGGTCCTGTCGACGCCGGGATCAAACGTGTCAACGGCGAATACCTTCTTGCCGTACTTTCTGGCGAATCCGGCGAGCTTGACCGTGCCCCCACCCATGTAGGCGCCGATCTCGATGATGTCGCCGTCTAGGTGCTGGAGCGCCCGGTCTTCGATGAAGCGGATGAGGTTCTCATAGCCAACATACTCTTCAGGGGACATGCAAACCTTCGATAGTCAATCCTTCCACCTTGGCCCAGGCGGATATGGCCATGATGACGCCGGCCGATGTCCAGGTGTTCTTCTCCTCCGGCCAAATCATCTGATCGGGCAGCTTCACTCCCGTTTCAAAGCCGCCGTCGTGGTCCTTCAGCCGGAGCATCCATTCCATGAGCTGGCTGCCTCTCTCTCGGTCACCGATACGGTACAGAGACATGACCAGTTCGGAGGTCTCTGCCACCGTAACCCACGGTGTCCCGGTGACGCACTTGCACCCCCAGTCTTCCACCACGAAATCGTGCCACCTCTCGACGATCAGCTTGCGGGCTTCTTCCCCCTGAACGACTCCGGTGAGAACCGGATAGTACCAGTTGGTGGCAAATCCCTGCCTGTCCTCGCCGTACTTGTCAAAGCACTCGCGGCGTTGGCGCATGGCGTCCAGCAGCCTCGCGTTCGAGGTCTCCCAGTCGGGCCGTTTGACTCCTATCTTCTTCGCGATCTTCAGGCCACTCCTGACGCTCTGCCACACACAGGCCGATGCCCCGTAGATCGCCCCCGGCCAAGTGCCTTTGGCTCCGTTGCAGGCCCACAGAATCTCGCCGCCGGGCTGCTGGAGACCCAAGGCGAAGTCGATTGCCGCCTGCACGCTCGGCCACATCTCCTGCAGAAAGGCCTCATCCTTCGTCACCAGATAGTGGTACCAGACGCCGGTGGCTATGTAGGTACTGTGATTGGTGTCCCGAGTCAGGTCCTTCGGCTTGTCATCAACATAACCGGAATACCAGCTCCCATCCGGATTCTGCTTCTTCTTCATCCACCGGTACGCCATCACGGCCCGGTCAAAGCGACCCGTCAGGTCCAGGGCTATGGCGCACTCCACGTGGTCCCAGGGGTCAGTGATACCTTCGTCATACCAGGGAATGGCGCCCGAAGGCAGCTGATGCCGGCTGATGTAGTCGGCCAGATCGCTAAGCAGCCTGGGGATGTTTTCCATTCTCTCCCTTTCTGGCGTAGATGACGATGCTCTTGGGGAACAGATGATTGCACAGGTCATCCAGCAGACGAACCGGCCTCGTCCTGGCCTTGAGATCCCAGACCAGGAGACTGTGATACAGGCGCGGGATCAACGCCTTCTCGTTGTTCACGCCGAACATGCACCGCAGCAGCCAGTATATCGAGTGCAGCGAGTGCTTGTGCCGGACACTGAATATTTCCAGATTGTGGTCCCGCAGGAGTTGCTTGATCTCCTTCGCCTTGTATATCCTTACGTGGCCGCCAGGATTACGGCTGTATTGCCTGGATATCCGCCAATATATGCTCTCGGTGAGCCGAGTCGGCACGCTGACAGCAATCACGCCATCGTCCCTCAGCACCCTGACTAGCTCACCAACACTCCGCCCGTCGTCCGCCACGTGTTCCAGTACCTCGGAACAGATGACCCGGTCAAAGGAGCCGCTCTTGAGAGGGAGACTGGCGGCATCTCCTCTCACAGCCAGCCAACCGTTCCCATTCTCCTTGCCGTTGTCTGCAGTGTACAGCGTATACCGGGTCTTCTGCAGGTCTGCTTCCAGCATGTCTATTGCCAGCACCTGGCAGTCGTAGAGACAGTATGCGGCCCAGGTATGCCGTCCATTGCCGCAGCCAACGTCCAGTACCCGCTGCCCTGCTCCCACCCCCATCAGCTTGTAGTCAACGGTGAGCATCGGCTATCAACTCCTCGTACACCCCGACTGTCTTCCTGGCTGCCTGCTCCCAGCTGAAATGCGTCTCCACCCTTCGCCGTGCCGCCGCGCCCATGCGCTTACGCAGTCCCTCATCGGCCATGACTCTCCTCAGCGCCTCCGCCAACGAGTCAGCATCGGCCGGCGGAACCAATATCCCGGCCTCGCCATCCTTGCCTACCACCTCAGGCAGAGCGCCGGCACTGCTGGAGATCACGGGCAACCCGCAGGCCATGGCCTCGCCGGCCGGAAAGCCAAACCCCTCATACAGCGACGGCACCACGGCCACCTGCGATGCCGCGTAGTGCTTCACCAGTTCTTCATGGCTGATCCTGCCCGTGAAAGTCACCGAGTCCTCAAGCCCGTATTGCCTCACCAGACCGCCCGAGTACTTGCCATCAGGAGGTCCACCGATAATGGTCAGCTTCAGGTCCATCTCGTTCTTCACGAGCGTCATGGCTTTCAGCAGATGAGTCAACCCCTTTATCGGGCTGTAGCCGCCAACCACGATCAGGCTGTTGGGCTTCTTCGGAGTCGAACCGTTGGTATGAAAGAGGCCAGAGTCGATCCCGTTGTAGACCACTCTGAACTTCTCCCGCGGTATCTTGAATGACTTCGAGGTGTCGTTCGCAGAGCTCTCTGCCACAGCCAGTATCCGGTCCATCCGCCGCGCCACGAACTGCTGCATGCCCAGGAAGGAATACCACCTGAAGAGCTTGAACTTCATCCACCCTTTGGCGTTGCGGATATCCACGTCGCGGTCCACTGTGACCGGATGGTGAATCGTACAGACCATGGGTATCTTGAACTGCTTCATCAGCAACATGCCATAGCCCAGGCACTGGTTGTCGTGCAGAACATCGAACCTGCGGTGCCGCAGCAGCGTCCACAGCTTGCGGTGCGCTCTCACGCTGAACGTCAAAGGCTCCGGGAATCCGCCCAGCAGCACGGAAGCCACCTCATACTGGTTAAGCGGATAGATCAGACGGGAAGGCTCAGGCGGGAGGTGACCGGTCCAACTGTAAGCGTCGAGACTCTCCAGCTTGTGTACTCTGACGGCATCCACGACAACGGGGTGCGGATTGCCTGATAGGAGGTCAACCTCATGACCCAGGCTGACCAGTGCCTTGGAGAGATTATGAATGTAGATACCCTGTCCACCCCCAAAGGGATGCCCTCTATATGATAGGAGGCATATCTTCATGGACAATGGTTCCCCCCGTCTTCGAGTTACCGAAGCGGCCCATGGTGGGATGGCCGGATTCGGATCATCACCGTTGCCAGAACACTGTTTCCCCCAAACAGTTCAACAAAACCCACCAATTATACAGCACGCCAGTATATCACATTTGTT
>DAIQQD010000092.1:0-7956 GCA_036787015.1 Chloroflexota bacterium | reverse complement strand
TGGTGAGCTTCCGTCTACGCTACACGCTTGGGAGATATTGTGGTAGAATCTGGCCTTGCCAAGAGCGCTCCGGTGCCGGTCAGGGCCTATCGGCTGAGGCTTGATCAGGCATCGCTGGGAGGTTTTGTATGCAATCTGAATCCGCAGCATCAAAGGCCGGCAACTGGTTGGGCGATCCGAAGCTGAGGCAGGTGAATGTGGTGGTCTGCACGGCGGATTGCACGCTGGAGGGAACAACATACCGCATGCAGGATCAACGTCTTCTGGATTCCCTCTGCGGCGGCTTTGACGCCAGCGTATATCGACTGGGCCGGGAGTTCCTGCCGCTCACTGAGGTTCGGGTGCATCTTCCGAGGGGCAAGAAGGAGTCCACGGCCTACAGTTTCGTCATGAAGCCCAGCATCCTCTTCGTGGCTGAACGGAACGGCGGCCAAGAGGAGATGGACCGGCTTGAGAGAGCCAGGAAATGGGGAATGAAGGTCAAGATGCCGCTTCTGACCAAGGTGTGGATTCCGCCCTATACTCTGGTCGGCCGGATGCACGCCGCCATGTGGCAGGAACTGGCCCACATTCTGGATGTGGAGGAGATGTTTTTGCCGATGACCAGCGTAGTGGTTACACCTGCCTTACCCACCGGAGAGTCGACCTTCAACTTCGTGGCCGTCAACAGGGCCCGGATCGTTCGCGTCGGCGACCCGCCGAGAGGTTCCGAGACGGCTAGGACGAAACGTCGCAGCAACGCCCGCCCGCGGAAGCCGAAGCCAAAGCCAAAGGCCAGGGCGAAGTAGCGCCGGTGCTTCGCGGCTCGCCTGTACAGCTGCCGTAAGCCCATGGAATTGGCTCTCCTGATCTGGACTGTTTCCTCAGTCACCCACTTTGCGACCATTCTCCCGCGGCAGGTTACTATCTCCAACCTCTCTTGTATAATGGTCTGCAGCAGCGTGATCTGTAGATGATACACTTCGTCGAGGGCCTTCATCCCGTGCTCCAGGCTCTGCTGGCGACGTGTTTCACTTGGTCCATGGTGGCCTTGGGAGCCACCATAGTCTTCACCCGCAAGAACCCCAGCAAGAGGGTGCTCGACACTTCCCTTGGTTTTGCCGCGGGAGTCATGATTGCGGCCAGTTTCTGGTCGCTTCTGGCTCCGGCCATCGAGTTGTCTCGAGATGGCAGCCCCCCTGCCTGGTTTCCGCCTCTCGTCGGGTTTGCCTTGGGCGTTGTCTTCCTGCGGCTGGTGGACGTAGTACTGCCGCATCTTCATCCCGGCCACACCACCGGAGGTCTGGAGGGCGTCAAGACAAGCTGGCAGCGCACCACACTGCTGGTTCTGGCCATTGTGCTGCACCACATTCCGGAGGGTCTGGCTGTGGGCGTCGCTTTTGGGGCAGCAGCAGCCGGCCTGCCAGCGGCCACTGTAGCGGCAGCCGTGGCACTCACGGTGGCCATGGGCCTGCAGAACCTTCCTGAAGGTGTAGCGGTGGCCATGCCTTTGAGACGGGAAGGCTTCTCTGCCCGCCGGAGTTTCTGGTTTGGCCAGTTGTCGGGGATGGTCGAGCCGGTGGCAGGTGTCATTGGCGCTGCGGCAGTGATCGCCTTTCAGTCCATTCTACCGTATGCCATGGGCTTCGCCGCCGGGGCCATGATGTTCGTGGTGGTGGAAGAGCTGATTCCGGAGTCTCAACGCCGCGGACACAGTGACTGGGCCACTACGGGCGCTATCGTCGGTTTCGCCCTCATGATGGTGCTCGACGTGGCGATGGGGTAGCGACGAACCGGGCGACTGCTCTAAGCGGAGGCTCGCTCAGGGCGTAGAGACAGACAAGCAGGACGATTCGATCGCCGGAAGGATGCCCAGGCTTGCTGAAGTGGACTCCAGGTCGTATGAGTAGCGCGGCGTCAGCCCGAAGCGGGACATCGGCCAGTAGCGCAACCAGGTCTTGCCGATGAAGTTCTTCCTCGGGACGGTTCCCCAGACGCTGGAGTCAGAGCTCTCATCGCGGTTGTCGCCCAGGACGAAGTACTGGCCTTTCTGAATCTCCCACTGGCCGTCATTCCGGCACTCCGGAGTCACCATAACGCCGGGCAATACTTCACTCAGCAGCAGAAACTCATCGGTGCCCTTCTTCATGATATACACCTGCCCGTCCTCAATCTTGACGGTCTCTCCCGGCAAGCCGATCACCCGTTTGATGTAGGGGTTCTTGGAGGACACCCGGTCCTTTGGCGGCCAGAGTATGGCCACCTCGCCGCGCTGTGGTCCCCGGAAGCGGTACGTCAGCTTATCCACCATGATGCAGTCCTTTGGCTTGAAGGTGGGATCCATACTGGTCATCTCCACCTTGTAGGATCCTATGCTGAGCTGGACGATAGCGAAGACCACCACGAAGATGAGAATGGCGATGACGACTTCACGCAGGTTTATCTTCATACTCAGAATCCGGGCAACGGATAAACGATTATAGCCCATTTGTCTGCTATACTGAAGTCAACTGCGCACGGAATCGTGCTTGCCGTGAGGAGACCGGGCATGGCCGAGCTGAATGACAGACAGATCGCCGATTTCTTTCGCCGCAGCTACACGGCAGTGGACGGTCTGTGGTTCATGAAAGCAGAAGAGAAGTACGGGTTTGACGCGGCGCTCGACCTCGACGACGAAGTCTGGAAGGTGTTCCCCAAGGTTCAGGCACGCCTGCTGAAAGACATGACGAGAATGGCTTCCGGGCTGGAGGCGCTGCGCGAGTGCTTCACCACCAAACTGGCCATAGAGGGCTTTCAGTTCGATGTCGAGAAGCGCAACGACGGTTTCAGGGTGAGTATCAGCCGCTGCCCCTGGCATGATGCCATGGTCAAATCGGGGAGAGAGGCACTTTCGGGTAGGGTCGGGGCGCGGATCTGCGGCACGGAGTATTCCGTCTGGGCCGCCGAGTTCGGCCAGGGGATCCGGTTCCAGAGGAAGTCGGAGATATGCACTGGCGGAGGGCGCTGCGTGCTGGAGTTCAATCAGTGAGTACCGCCACTTCCGGTTGGGTTGTCTCGTTCGAAGTGCCTGACGACCTGGGTTGGCGCCGGCGCGGGCGGGAAAGAGAGTAGGCAGGCAAGATGGAGATACCCTTTTCCACGTGGCATGATGCAGTGTCAAAACGCCGGTCGATTCGCCAGTATGCGCAGAAGCCCGTTGTAGCGGATCAGTTGGAGGCCATGCGCCGCGTCTGTGACGAATTCCGCCCGTTTCAATCAGCCCGCGCTGTGCTGGTCACCGACGCACCAGAGGAGGTCTACCGGGGAATCCCGGGTGGCTATGGAAAGGTCAAGGGCGCTACTGCCTTGGTGGCTTTCATCGGCAACATGCAGAGCCCTGACGTCCAGGAAGCCATGGGGTACACCGGGGAAGGTGTCATCCTGGAAGCCACCGTGCTGGGGTTGGCCACCTGCTGGGTGGGGGGGTTCTTTTCGCCGAAGAGGGCTGCGGCCATAGCCAAGGTGGCGCCCAACGAGCGGGTCCTGGCGGTGACGCCCATTGGCTATCCGAGGGAAGGCTCTTCATTGGAGGAGAGGGCCATGAGCCGGTTCGGCCGCAACTGGCAACGCCGGCCCATGAGTGAACTGGTCACCGGGCTGGGAGAGAAGGACCGGCCGGCATGGATCAAGAGCGCGCTGGAAGACGCCAGGCTGGCGCCTTCGGCCATGAACCGTCAACCGTGGCGTTTCCAGGTTGACATAGGAAGCATCATCGTTTCTGCCGACAGCGTGGTGAATCCCACCATGGTTGTCTCCAAGCGCCTGGACTGCGGAATTGCCATGCTGCACATCGAGATTGGCGCACTCACCAGTGGGGTGAGAGGCAGTTGGGAGCTACTGAAATCCCCTCAGGTGGCTCGGTTCAAGGTGGCTGCGGAAGTCTAGTCGCGCTGGGCTGAGCCGAACCCCCTGCCCCGGCCGCGTCACCCTCCCAAGTGAAGCATGCTTTCCTGTAGGGGATTCGGGCATCCCACCTCCATTTCATCCAATGGAAATGCATGTTGAGAACACAACGTGCGGCGGCGGCGGCACAATGAGACGTTTCTGTGACCCGGACTGGGTATTATCTCAAGTGTAAATACATTAGTGTGCGGAGAAGGAGGAAACCTCTAGCCGTCTTCGCAGCCGTTCAGCAGAACCGACCATGGTTCTCTTGTTTGTGCTGATTCTGCACATGCAGTTTGCCGGAAGGTGATTCAGGAGGGGAGAAGATTACTAGGTCAATACTCCCAATCCCCGGAATAGCTCAAAGGACACTGAAGGCAGTGCGCATACCGGCGCTTGTCCTGCTCCTGGCATTGGTCCTCGTAGCGTCGGTAAGTACCGCCATGCCCATGCCGGCGCTCGCTGTCGGAACAGTCGCCCCTCTGGACCAATGGCCAGTGACCCCTCAAATGACGGGCACCACAGGGAACCTGACTGGGACTTTTGCAGTCTCGGATGGCATAAATCGGCTGCTGCTCGTACTGGTCTGCGGCTACGATAGCGGATCTTCCAGCGGCCAGACCTTCGCTGCCACCTATGGCGGCAAGGCATTGACGCAGGCCTACCTGCAGAACAGCAACGAATATCAGACCTGGGTCGGCTACCTCAAGGAGAGCGACATCGTCGGCCGCGGCACTGACAATGCCGTAGCGGTCACGGTTACCGGGACACATACTCAGGTTCGCGGTTATATCGCCAGCTACAGCGGCGTTGACCAGACCACGCCAGTGACCGCCTCGGGTGGAACGTATGTCAACAACACAAACGGCGTAGCTATTGGCGGACCGCTCGCCGTGAATGCAGGCGGGTATGGCATCTATGGGTGGTCTTCTTATGCTGTAAGAACACGCACCAGCGATAACGAGGGCTACACTGAACTCAGTGATGTAGACAACGCGCAGAATCCCAACTACGGCGTGGCCGCCAAGGCTTTCGCCGGGGCCGGCACCACCAATCCGATAGTGACCTGGTCGGGGGTCAACTACGCTTCGGTTTCCTTCATCACGCTCAACCCTGACAGTACCTACCCACTGCCTACCACCACCAGAGTCTCGCCAACCACCAGGACTGAGGGCGACGCTGAATTCACTTTGACAGTCAATGGGACCAACTTCGTTAGTGGCGTGTCGGTGGTGCGTCTCGACGGGGCTGACAGGACTACAACCTTCGTCAGTTCAACGCAACTGACGGCCACAATCCCGGCCAGTGACCTCACTACAGCCGGAACCAGGAGTATCACCGTATTCACCCCCACGCCGGGTGGCGGCACATCTAACGCCCAGACGCTGTCAGTCAAGGCTGTGCCTACGATTACGTGGGCCAACCCGGCCGATATTGTCTACGGAACTACTCTGAGCAGCACACAGCTCTGCGCCGCTGCCTCGGTGCCTGGCACATTCGTTTACAGCCCGGATGTCGGGTCCTTGCTCCCGGCAGGTGACGGCCGGACGCTGCACGTCGATTTCACCCCCACCGATACTGACCTCTACTACAGTGCTTCTGCAGATGTAACCATCAATGTCAACAAGGCCACCCTGATCATCACCGCCAATAACATCAATAAGACCTACGGCGCCGGGGCCACCTTCGCCGGGACCGAGTTCGCTGCTGACGGTCTAGTGAACGATGACACTGTCACCAGCGTGACCCTTGCCAGCACCGGGGCCGGGGTCACTGCCACAGTGGACAATAGTCCGTACTCCATCGTGCCCAGTGCTGCCGTTGGGACGGGCTTGAGCAACTACAATATCACCTACGTTGACGGTTCTCTGACGGTGGACCCTAGGGCCTTGACCATCACCGCCAATAATCTGAGCAAGATCTATCGTGCTGCAGCCACATTCATCGGAACCGGGTTCACTGCTGATGGCTTGGTGAACGGCGACACCGTTGCCAGCGTGACCCTTGCCAGCGCCGGGGCCGCGGCTGACGCCAGAGTGGATGGCAGTCCCTACCCCATCGTGCCCAGCGCTGCCATGGGGACCGGCCTCAGCAACTACAGCATCATCTACGTGAACGGCTCTCTGATGGTGAACAAAGCCACTGTTGGATTGAGCTTGACCTCTTCAGCCAGCACGTCAACCAAGGGCCGCTCGGTAACCTTCACGGCCACTTTCACTGATACAGGAGCCACCGGCACAGTGACCTTGCAGGACGGAGAGACCACGCTGGGCAGCATTACGCTGGCGGATGGGACGGGAACCTACACTGTCTCGACACTCAGCATCGGTAACCATTCCATCACTGCGACTTACAGCGGCGACGCCAACTTTGCCGGCAGCACATCTTCACCAATTGATCTGGCGGTCAAGAGGGCGGCGGGATTCAATCGGGCTCTGATTGGCTGGATTGTCGCCGCCGTGACTGTCGTGCTGTTCTTCTTGCTGGTGATCCTTCTCCGCAGATGCAAGCGTTCACCACGCACAGATACAATTAGTCGCGCCATGGGCGTTGTCTTTAATGACGCCGTCACCAGCAAAGTAGCTCTGTCAACCGTAGAGGAAGTGAGCACCTATCCTATCCAGCTGGGAAGGGAACTCGAAGAAAGCATTAAGAGAGTTGAGAAGAGCATGGAGGGTGCCGTACAGGCCATCTGCCGCACCGTAGAGACCAAGGATCCCTATGTCGCTGTCCACCAGAAGAGGGTGTCACAGTTCGCCTGCACCATAGCGAAGGAAATGGGGCTTACGACTTGGCAGATTGACGGGATACGCGTGGCCGGGTTGCTCCACGACATTGGCAAGGTCACGGTGCCTACTGAGATCCTCACCAAGCCTGGCAAGCTGTCGAAGATAGAGATGTCTATGATCAAGGATCATCCCAGGGTGGCCTTCGACATCTTGAAGAATGTTGAATTTGATTGGCCCATTGCCCGGATGGTGGTTCAGCACCATGAGAGGATGGATGGCTCCGGCTATCCGGATGGAATAAAGGGTGAAGATATCCTCCTGGAAGCCAGGATATTGGCTGTGGCTGACGTCGTAGAAGCTATGTGCACCCATCGCCCCTATCGTGCCGCGCTGGGGGTAGATGAGGCACTGGCTGAACTGGAGCGTGGTGATGGCACTCTCTACGACTCAGAGGTCGTACGTGCCTGCAAGAAGGTGCTCAACGAGCGCGGCTTCAAGGTTGAGCTTACCAGTGCTCGCACTTAGAGATGGCATCCGGCCTAGGTTTGATGGGCCTAGCTAGCCTTCGATCTTCTGGAAGTCGCTCTTCTCCGCCCCGCACACCGGGCAGACCCAATCATCGGGCAGTTTCTCAAAGGGAGTTCCGGGCGCCACGCCGCTCTCGGGGTCGCCCTTCTCCGGATCATAGATGTAGCCGCAAGCGGTGCATTCGTACTTCGCCATCTTCATCTTGGGAGCCTCCTTCTTCTTTTCGTCAACGTAGGAGGGGGCTGACTTGGGCGTGGTGCCGCGCTTCACGTCCAGGTAGTAGGCATACGTCATCGGCTCGCCTTCCTTCAGGATATCGGCGCCGACGAGTTCACCCAGGAAGTCGGTGTGCGTTCCCACATCCATCTCCCGGACCACCTTCGCTTCCAGATAGGCCAAAGTGTGGTCCGTGATGATCGGCGCCTTGGTCTCGCCGAGCTTGTAGTTGATGCCTTCGAACTTGCTGATGTCTCTTCCAGACTTGAAGCCGAACTGGCCGATGAGGTTCAGGGGAGTTTCCTTGGCCAGGATGGAGACGGTGAAGACCCCGCTGTCCTTGATGAACTCGTGCGTCAGGTTTCCCTTGTTGATGCACACGGAGATCGTTGGGGGATCCGACGACGTTTGAATGACAGTGTTGGCGATCTGACCGTTGATCTTGTCTCCCTTGCGCGAACAGATGATGTACAGACCATAGGTAATCCGGTGCAGGGCCTTCGTGTTCATCAGTCTCTCCCTTCGTCACAGATATGGGGAATGGCATCGGCAACAGTGATGGCGGGGGCCTTCAGAAGAG
>DAIQQD010000292.1:0-2200 GCA_036787015.1 Chloroflexota bacterium | reverse complement strand
GCACACCCCGAAATATGTACCATCTACAGCAATGATACCAAATGGGGAATCTGGGGACATGCTGACGGTGGATATCAGATGATGAACTTGATGGCCCTGAAGTTCTGCTCTACCCGCCGCTTGCCTTCGATTATGCTGCCCATCTCGGTGGAGTGGCCGGGGAGCAGATACTCCACGTCCAGTTGCGAGACCCTCTCGATGCTCTGCTTGAGGGTGGTGATGCTGCCGCCGGGAAAGTCAGTTCTGCCAACGCTGCCGTTGAACACCAGATCGCCCGTTATGAGCACCTTCTTGTCCGGCCAGTAGAGGCAGATGGAGCCGGGCGAATGCCCCGGGGTGTAGATGACGGTGAGGTTGACCTGCCTATCGTCTCTGCCCAGGCTGAGGTCACCCTCAGTCAGATAGATCAAAGGATCGAGTTTGACCACCTTCATGCCGAACATGTTGAACATGCGCTCGCCGGCCACGCGGTAATAATCGTCGGCTTCCTTGGTGATGGCCACGACGGCCTTGTTGATCTTCCCCTTCCCGTCGGTCCGGGCGCTCCTGTCTACGATCGTCTCGGTGGCTTGGCAGTGGTCGGGATGGGTGTGGGTGTTGATGATCAGCCCGATGTCTTCCATCTTGAAGCCATCATTTGCCATGGCATCAGTCAGGGAGTCGAAACAGCCCTCGTACATCTCGTCCACCAGAAGCCCTGGGTCCACGATGACGTGCGGCCGCTCGCCCCTCAGCACGTTCGGAAACAGGTAGCTGTGGGCGTTGTTGCCTTGGCCGGACCAGATATAGCAGAAGAGGTTGTCGAAGAGCTTCCTGGATCGATGGAGCATGCGAATCCTTCGTTTTGAGAATACCTATAGTATATCGTAGAATACGAATGGGGGCGAACGGTGACAAAGGCGGTCTTCTTCGACTGGTTCAATACGCTGACTACGTACCATCCGCCGCGCGAAGACGCGTATATCCTGGCTTGCCGGGATCTTGGGCTTGAGGTGACGATGGGGCAACTGAGCCGCGGGCTGCTTCTGGCGGACCAGTTTTACAGTGACGAGAACGCGCGCTCTCCGATCAAGAAGCGCGAGCCGAAGGAGATGATCGCCGTGTACGTTCGCTATGGGCAGGTAGCGTTGCGAGGGGCGGGGTTGCCGTCGAGCGAAGAGACCGTGCTGCAGGTGATGGAGAAGGTGAGAGGAGCGTTCTCCAGTCCGCGCTTCGCCTTGTATGACGATGTCGTGCCGGCTCTCGGCGCGCTGAAGTCACGCCGCCTGGTCATGGGTCTCATCTCCAACATCGACCAGGACATCATGCCGGTCTGCAGCGAACTGGGGCTTGATACCTACATTACCCACGTGATCACGTCCAAGGATGTGAGATCAGAGAAGCCCCATCCACTGATCTTCTTGGCTGCGCTGGATAGCGCTGGCGTTGAGGCTGAGGAGTCTGTCTACGTGGGGGACCAGTACAGCTGCGATGTGGTGGGAGCGCGGGGCGTGGGCATGAAGCCCGTGCTCGTCGATCGGTATGACCTGTTTCCGGAGATCACTGACTGCGCCCGCATCAGGTCCCTGGCGGAACTGGTGAATCACGTCTGATCTGCAGGCCGCGGGCCTGCCTTCAACCCCCTGGGTACCCCAATCTTGGGGGAAAGAAGAAACGCAGAGGAGCTTCGCCCCTCTGCACGCCCCTGATGCAGTATCGGTCCTGTCATTCCCGCGGAGGCGGGAATCCACTGCATCAAGTAGGCATAGGGAAGGCGGTCATGCAATAGAAGCTTGGATGATTGCCGTTATCGAAGGGTGGGCAGCGCTGCCCACCCTTTACATATGTGAGGATGCGGTCGACGGTTCTTCTGGTTCGAAATTGCTTTGCTACTTCTTTGAGCCTTTGTTCACCAGCTCCAGGAGAAGACGGTTGTTCTCGGCCAGAAGGATGGCAAAGGCCTGAGCCGCAGCATATTGCTGGAAGGACAATTCAGTCACGTATTGCTTGGGGTCAACTTTGCCCCTCTTGGCGAACACCGCCAGATGCTCGTCTTCCTGTGGCGACTTCTCGCGCGTGAACGCTTCCAGCCTGGGCCGTTCTGATTTCACCAGCAGCTTCATTTGCTTCAAGAACTCTCTGAACAGAGCATCCGCACTTGTCAGGTCTTCGGGGGTTGCCTTCATGGGACACCTCCTCGTTGTCAGGATATTGCTGGTAG
>DAIQQD010000291.1:0-2206 GCA_036787015.1 Chloroflexota bacterium | reverse complement strand
CCGTTGGGCAGCACGTTGACGAAATCGGGGTCGAGCACGCCCAGGTCCACACGCATGGCGTGCGGCCGCGGTATGCCGAAGAGCACGTCCTGGCAGTACTCGTTGATGATCTGGCTCTGATAGGCCATGGCCACGCCCAGTCGCATGGCTTTGAGGGCCAGGCTGACGTAGTACCCATCGACGTTGGTCAGGCAGGAACTGGTGCATCGCATGATCTCGCCGTGGAAGCCCCCAGGGAAGATGTCCAGCTTCTTCCAGGTGTCTTTGCGCTCCCTTGGCGCCAGCGCCTCGACAACCAGACTGGGCTCGTCGGCTTTGCGGTTGAAATCGGACTCCGCGAAGTCGCAGAGGCGGAGGGCGGTGTCTGCGCCCGATCCGGAGGTGTCCACGCCCAGGCGCTGGGCAAACGTCTTCAGCTTTTCCGGCTCGGCGATGTGGAACAAGGTCTGTCCCCTGGCGGTGGCCCGCAGCGTCTTGATAGTCTGCTCCGTGTGGTAGTGGTAGGTGGACGCTCCCATGACGTTCCGGAGCAGCATCATGCGCATGGCCATGCCGTCGGCGTTGATGCCGCACACCCCTTTCTTGTTCTTCGCGGCGTCGGAACGGCAGGGGCCGTTGGAGCAGAGGTCGCAGCGGACTCCCCCCTGGCAAAAGGGACACCTCTTGTCGGGATCGCCCAAACCCTGCGCTTCGTAGCGGTCCCAGATGGTATTCATGTTGTCCTTCTTCAGTCTCTCGTACATGCGGCGGACTGACTCGTGGTGGGAAATCCTGTTCTGCATCTGGCACCTCCGATCAGTGATTATCTGTCGTGCAACGGGAATGCGTTTTCAACCCCCATTCTTGGGGGATGAGAATAGACGCAGAGGGACTTCGCCCCTCTGCACGCCCCAGCGGGGACACGCTCCTTCACCTAGGCCCTAATATCCTGGGAGGTCCGGCCGTGGAGCATTGTCGTGATATCAGCGCAAGGCTCCACAGCCCTCAGAAGCTCAACGGCAACGCGGCGGTGAAGATGCGGCTGGTACAGGCCAACCACCTCGACATAGCGTGAGCCGATGACGGCCGGCGCGCGGAAGGCATAGGCCAGATACGCGTTGAGCACCTGGGCCATTGAGTCGAAACTCCCGTGGGAGGTCTGAGATTGGTGAGCCCGGATCGCCGCCATCTTGCCCGGCATCTCCCGATCGACGCCGACCATCACGACCTGGTCCGCCACGTCTGATGCCTTCCCATAGAAGTCAGGGAAGAGCCACACGAAATACTTCGCTATGAGTGGACGATGCTGCACCTTGTCCACCGCTGCCAGCGCCAGATCATGAGTCGCCCTGTGATCGGGATGCATGTCGGCCCGGCTGGGTAGGAGAACCAGGTCGGCTTTGTTGTCAGCCAGGACGGATTCCAACTGCTCGTTGACCCATTTCCGGCGGACACTGCTCAAGTCCTCGGCCGTGCCATCCTCTATCCCAAGTTCAAAGAAGTGTTTGATGCTTAAGAGAGCGCGCTCTTGCTCCGCTTCCTTCCTTCTAACCTCAACAAGCTTCTCTGGAGGAACAGCGTCACTCCCGTGTCGACCGTCGGTCAGGTAGACATACGTGATCTCCCAACCATGCCGCGTCATCTTCTGCAACACGCCACCAACGGCTATGGCACAGTCGTCGTTATGCGGCTGGAAGCACAATGCCTTCATCAACCTCACCACTGAGCCTGGAATGCATGCTGCTCTATTCTACATGAGCCGGGCCATGAGAGCGTTTGAGCGGGTGCTCCTTCAGAAACAGCGTGGCCACAAAAGCCACCACAATTACAGCCGCACCGATGGTGAACACGTAAGTGATCGCCGTGGCCAGATCACCCTTCACCAGCTCCAGGAACTGCCTTGCCAAACCGGACCCCAAGGTCCCTTCCAAGTCGGCCAGCGCTTCGCGGCTCATCAACGCTTCCGGGTTGCTGGTTATCTGGGAGAGTAGCTCGTGAGGGAGTCCCAGTTGCGCAATGGCTTCATTCCCCATCACGTTCGCCGTGAACCTGCTGGCCATCATCGAGCCGAAAACAGCCAGCCCAACAGCCTGACCGATAGATTGAAAGAACTGCACCGAAGACGTGGCCACGCCCATGACGCGGTAGGGCACGTCGTTCTGTACCGCGATAACGAACAGAGGCATGGCGATGCCCATTCCAATCCCGGTGACCACGATAGCGAACA